>JABHYI010000206.1 GCA_018656255.1 Bacteroidota bacterium | reverse complement strand
GCATTTACAGATGTATTTAATATGGGATACCAAAGGGCCATCATTATTGGTAGTGACATGTATGACCTGACCACTCAAGAGCTGGAAGATGCTTTTTTAAAACTAGAAGACAACAACTTTGTGATAGGCCCTGCACAAGACGGAGGCTATTACCTCCTTGGTATGAAACACCTAAAGCCTCAGCTTTTTAAAAATAAAAAATGGGGAACACAACGTGTTTTAAGTGACACATTACAAGATTTAGAATTAGAAAACCTGGCAATCTTAGCAGAAAAAAATGACGTAGATTACTATGAAGATATTAAAGACATTGCCGTGTTTAAAAAATTCTTCCCTCACATGAAAGACTAAGCTTTTAGAAATACGTATTTTTGAACAGCTAGCCAACTAGGAGGTAGTTAAAACAGAATTTCAACACCAAATATCACAACACAACTTGCTCTTGATACTTGGTATTTAAAACCCCAAAAGCAACAAAAAATAGTTTAGCATATGATAAAACACATACAAGAGGCTGTAGAATTTTTACAAAGCAGGGGTTTTGGTACCCCAGATATAGGTATTATTCTTGGAACTGGTTTAGGGAAAATAATTGATCACGTTGCTGTTGAGGCAGAAATGAGCTATAACCATATTCCTAATTTTCCAACAGCTACCGTTGAGTTTCATAAAGGGAAATTAATATATGGAGAACTAGCAGGAAAAAAAGTAGTGTTAATGCAAGGTCGTTTTCATTTATATGAAGGGTATTCACTGCTTGATGTCACCTTTCCAGTTCGTGTTATGAAAGGACTAGGAATAACAAGATTATTTGTAAGTAATGCCTCTGGTGCAATAAATTTAAACTTTAAAAAAGGGGAAATTATGCTTATTGATGATCACATCAATTTGCAAGGCGGATCTCCTTTAGCCTTTAAGGGTGTTGAAAAACTAGGAGAGCGTTTTGTTGACTTAAACCAACCCTATGATGCAAAAATGAACGCCAAAATAGAAGAAATTGCAGCCGAGCACAACATAAATCTGCACAAGGGTGTATACGCAAGTGTTGTAGGACCTCAACTAGAAACAAGAGCAGAATATAGATACCTAAAAATCATTGGCGCAGATGCTGTAGGAATGAGTACCGTGCCAGAAATTATTGTTGCCAATCATCTACAAATACCGGTTATAGCCCTCTCTGTATTAACAGATGAGTGTGATCCAGATAATTTAAAACCTGTTGACATTACAGATATTATCACCCAAGCTGGAAAAGCAGAACCTGCTATGATTACCCTATTTACAGAACTGATACAATCGCTTTAGACAACAACAAAAAAAAGAATGAGCTACCTAGATACCACACGTGATGTTTATAAAGAGGCCGCACTTACTCCAGATGTTGGGCTTTGTTGCACTACAAATCCTATTTGGGAACTCCCTGGATTAAAGATTCCTAAAATAATGCAAGAGATGAATTACGGCTGTGGAAGCACCGTACATGCGCGAGATCTATCAAAAAATCCCAAAATGCTCTATGTGGGAGTTGGCGGCGGCATGGAACTATTACAGTTCTCTTATTTTAATCGTCAAAGAGGCGGAGTTGTTGGGGTTGATGTTGTAGACGAAATGTTAGAGGCCTCTGGCGCAAATTTTAAAATTGCCGAAGCGCAAAACCCTTGGTTTAAATCTGAGTTTGTAACTCTTAAAAAAGGAGACGCTCTAAACCTCCCCGTTGATGACAATAGTATTGATGTTGCTGCACAAAACTGTTTGTTTAACATCTTTAAGGCAGAAGATCTAAAACGCGCCATAGAAGAAATGTACCGCGTACTAACCCCACACGGAAAATTAGTAATGAGTGATCCAACATGTGAGCAGCAGATGAATGACACCCTTAGAAATGATGCGCGCCTTCGTGCGCTTTGTTTAAGTGGCAGCCTACCAATAAAAGACTATATAAAGGCACTCACAGATGTGGGATTTGGAACCATAGAAATTAGAGCCCGAAAACCCTACAGAATTTTAGACCCAAAAAACTACCCTACTGAAGAATTAATTTACATTGAATCTATTGAGGTTGCGGCCATCAAAGACCCTATGCCAGAGGATGGCCCTTGTATATTTACAGGCAAAGCAGCAATTTATTATGGCGGCGAGGATTTCTTTGACGATACTAAAGGACATATTTTACTTAAAAATCAACCCTTAGCCATTTGCGATAAAACTGCAAAGGCCCTAAAAGCATTAAATAGAGATGATATCTATTTAAGTGAATCTACTTACCATTATGATGGTGGTGGCTGCTGTTAATACAATTCAAAAAAGATGAAAAAATACCTTTATATAGCAACAATTACAGCAATCATTTTGGCAAGTGTTGAAATGGTAATAGCTTATCCTATAACAAATCAAAATGCTTTACCATCTTTTGTTTTAAAAACAAAGATTGCCAAAGACTCTTTATACAAGGAGGTTTTTGATCATTCTGGATTTAACGCCCTTTTACAAAAAAATGTTAGCCAAGAAGGGAAGGTAAACTATGCAGCATTTAAAAAAGATAGAACCGTGCTGCGAATGTATCTATTTGCACTGGGTAAATATACCCCCAACAAAATGTGGAGCAAGCAGGAAAAACTAGCCTACTGGATCAATGCATATAATGCAATGACCATAGATTTAATTATCAGAAACCAACCCATTGGCAGTATTAAAGAAATAGACAATCCTTGGAAACAGTCTCTATGGAAACTGGGGGGCGCCATGTACAACCTTGATACAATAGAACATCAAATTTTAAGAAAAATGGATGATCCCCGCATTCATTTTGCAATAAACTGCGCTTCTTTTTCATGTCCAACCCTGCTAAATGAAGCATATACTGCAGCAAAAATAGAAGACCAATTACAGAGCGCTACAAGAAGATTTGTAAATGACACGCAGCGAAACACAATCGCCCCACAGGCCATTACTATCTCAAAAATATTTAAGTGGTTCTCTAAAGATTTCAAGAAAAACCAAAGCTTAATTGAATTTCTAAACACCTATTCTACGATAAAAATACAGCGTAATGCTAACATAAACTACTTGGATTATAACTGGGAATTAAACAACTAAAACCCTATGCCAATAGCTGCAAACAGTATTAGTATTATCATTCCTGCTCTAAATGAGGCTGCAAATATAAATAGGCTTTTAGCTCATCTAATTGAAAATAAAACAGGAGAGAACATTTTAGAAATAATCGTTGTAGATGGCAATAGCCAAGACAATACAACGGAGCTAGTCAAAGAGTTTTCTAAAAATTCAACTATTGCTATACGACTCATTCAATCAGAAAGAGGTCGTGCCAAACAAATGAACGCTGGGGCAAACCATAGCAAAAGCACTATTTTATATTTTTTACACGCAGATTCATATCCTCCAAAAGGTTTTGACACCCTTATTATTTCAGAAATTGAAAAACAACAGCTAGCAGGATGTTTTAAGATGAGATTTGACAGCAATCATTGGTGGTTAGCCCTGGTGAGTTGGGGAACTCGTTTTAATTGGAAAATATGCAGAGGAGGTGACCAAAGCCTATTTATAACCAAAGCTCTTTTTAATGAAATAGGAGGTTTTGACCAGAGGTATACCATCTATGAAGACCAAATACTTACCAACCAACTATACAAACGAAAGCAATTTGTTGTAATCCAACATTGGATTGTCACCTCTGCCCGATTGTATGAAAAAAAAGGAGTTTGGAACTTGCAATATCACTTTTTGATGATATACCTAAAAAAATGGTTGGGAGCATCTGCAGAGGAGATTTACACGTATTATAAAAAACATATTTAGTAACTTTGAGTAAAATTAAATAAAACATCATGACACAAGAAAAAAAACCAAATTTAATTAAATGGAGTTTAAAGTATTCCATAAGTGCGGCAATTGCAGGGATTTTGTGTTGTGTTGCACCTGCTATTTTATTCATGTTTGGCCTCATGAGTGGTGTGTATGCCATATCCTTTGCTGATTTTTTTTACAAAGATGACGGAAGCTCTGGAACAGGTGCATGGGTGTTAAAAGGGATTGCACTGTGTATAGGTATCTATGGTGTTTATTCTTTTAGAAAAAAACAAAATCAATGCTCCATAGACAAGAAGAGTAAACGAAAAAATTTAATTCTATTGATTATTATAACCCTGTTTGTAGGTGTTGGTCTTTTTTTATCAATAGAAAAATGGTCTTCCTGGTATTTTGATGAGCACATCGTACCTGCCCAACAAAAAGAACTAAACATTCCTATAAAAGACAATTGAGCTCTATAATTAAGGTCATTATTCCAGCCTACAATGAAGAAAAATCCATAGGCAAAGTCATTGATGACATCCCACCAATTGTTGATGAAATTATAGTAGTTAATAACAACTCAACAGATGCCACAGAAAGGGTTGCCAAAACTGCTGGAGCTACGGTTGTCAATGAGCTTAAAAGAGGCTATGGTCATGCCTGTCTAAAAGCCATGAGCTATATTTCATTACAACAAACCAAGCCAGATATCATTGTCTTTTTAGACGGTGATTACAGTGACTACCCCGAGCAGCTAACCCAGCTCATAGCCCCAATTATAGAAAAAGACATTGACCTTGTTATAGGAGCCAGAGTAAAGACATTGCGAGAAAATGGCGCCATGACCTACCCTCAGAAATTTGGAAACTGGTTGGCAACAGCTTTAATGAAGCTTTTTTTTGGTGCTCGTTTTACAGATCTTGGTCCTTTTAGGGCTATAAAATACTCTAAACTACTGGCACTAGAGATGCAAGACAAAACCTACGGCTGGACCGTTGAAATGCAATTAAAAGCACTGAAAAAAAACTACACCTACACAGAGGTCCCAATGAAATACCGCAATAGAATTGGAGTCTCTAAAGTGTCGGGAACCCTAAAAGGTGCTATCTTTGCTGGGGTTAAAATCTTAACTTGGATTTTTAAATATTCTATTAAAAAATGATACTGCAAACCATTATCATGGTTGTTTACACTGGCTCGCTACTGCTAATACTTATGTATGCCATAGCGCAATTAAACCTGCTTATTAACTACCTAAGAGCTAAGAAAAAAATAGCAAATTGCCCCGTGTTTGATTTTAAAAATCCAGAAGAAATTCCTGTGGTGACCATCCAACTTCCTGTGTATAATGAAATGTATGTAATGCAGCGCTTGCTTGATAACATAGCAAAAATTGACTACCCAAGAGAGAAACTTGAAATACAAGTATTGGATGATTCTACAGATGAATCACTTAAAACAACGGCCTTTAAAATAAAAGAGCTACAAGCAACAGGACTAGACATAAAACACATTACCCGCAGCAACAGATCTGGTTTTAAAGCAGGGGCATTAAAGCAAGGATTGGAAATAGCCAAGGGAGCGTATATTGCAATTTTTGATGCAGATTTTTTACCTCAACAAAGTTGGTTATATGATACCATACCCTATTTTAAGGATCCAGAGATTGGCGTGGTGCAAACTCGCTGGGGACATATTAATAAAAATTACTCCCTGCTAACCAAAGTACAAGCATTTGCCCTTGATGCGCACTTTACCCTAGAGCAAGTAGGAAGAAATAGCAAAGGACATTTCATCAACTTTAACGGTACTGCTGGTGTTTGGAGACGCATCTGTATTTTGGATGCTGGAAACTGGGAGGGAGACACCCTTACAGAAGATCTAGATCTTAGTTACAGAGCGCAGCTCAAAAGCTGGAAATTTAAATACTTAGAAGATGTAGAAACTCCTGCAGAATTACCTGTTGTAATAAGCGCAGCGCGTTCACAACAATTTAGGTGGAATAAAGGAGGTGCAGAGAATTTTCAAAAAATGGCAAGGCGTGTCTTGAAAAGTAACCATGTATCTTCAAAAACTAAAATACATAGCTTGCTTCATTTACTGAATAGCACCATGTTTTTAAACATGTTTTTGGTCGCTATTTTGAGCATCCCCATGCTGTATATTAAAAATGAATATGAGTCTTTAAAAGGCTACTTTATAGTGATGAGTTTCTTTGTGGTGAGCACAGGTATTTTCTTTATTTGTTATTGGTACACCTTCAAGTCTATCTATGGTGGTGGTGTAAAGCAATTTATAAAATACATAGGGATGTTCTTTGCTTTTTTTTCTGTAGCCATGGGCTTTTCTCTGCACAATACCATTGCAGTTATTGAAGGGCATATGGGTAAAAAAAGTGACTTTGTAAGAACTCCAAAATTTAACATTAGCACCTTAAAAGATAAATGGAAAGGAAACAAATACCTAAAAAAGAACATTTCAGTACATGTTATTTTTGAAGGCATGTTAATGTGCTACTTCGGTTTTGGTATGTATGCGGCTTTTGTAGTGGGTGACCAAGGAGGTGATTTTGGACTGTTCCCATTCCACCTTATGCTTTGTATAGGTTTTGGCTTTGTGTTCTTTAAAAGTCTAACAAGCAAAGCCTAATAAGGCTATTTTAAAATGTTACTTTTCGCTCTATAAGCTCGCCATCTCTTTTAACAGTAACAGTTGTGGTTTCTCCTACCTCAAAGCTTGCCAAGGCCTTCATGTAAGACATCATATCTGGAGTGTCTAAGCTACCTAATTTAACAACTACATCTGCGCGTTGCAATCCTGCTTTTTGAGCTGGTTTATCTTCACTAATTCCATCAATGCGCATGCCCTGCCCGTTAAATAAATAATCTGGCACAACGCCCAATGCAACTTTAAACATAGGCACCTCTTCGCTTTCATTTTTAGTCTTTTTAAAAGCCAACTGTCCTGCATCATCTAAATCTGTAACAATATTCAAAATATAGTTTGAAATTTGCTGCATACCCTCATAGTTTAGTTTTTCTGGATCATCACTGGGCTTATGATAATCTGCGTGTTGGCCTGTAAAGAAATGCAATACCGGTATATCTGCTAGATAAAAAGAGGTGTGATCACTAGGGCCTACACCACTTGGGTGCTCTTTAATTGTTAAGCCTTGGTTGTTGTTGGCAAACAAGGTTTGTTTAAAAAGTGAGGAGGTACCCACGCCATATACTGCAAGAGTTTGTTCCTTGTTAAGTCTTCCTACCATATCCATGTTAATCATGTAGCTTACCGCTTTGGTGTCAATGGTTGGCGTTTTTACAAAATAATTTGACCCAAGTAATCCCATTTCTTCACCAGAAAAAGCCATAAACAAGTAGTTATTTTGAGTGATTGTAGGTGATTGATTTTTTAGCTTGTCGGCAAGAGCCAGCAATATGGCAATACCACTTGCGTTGTCATCTGCCCCGTTATGAATGGCAGGTTGTTCTCTATCTAGAGAACCCTCACCGCCCATACCTAAAT
>JABHYI010000082.1 GCA_018656255.1 Bacteroidota bacterium | reverse complement strand
TACATTGCCCTGAATATTCACCATAGCACCTCGCAGGGTCATTGCACCTGGGCTAGAATGATCGCCATTTTCATGATCTGTAGGGTTGCTTTCTATAGTATTTCGGCCATCAAGCCAAGTAACAAAAAACTCATCTTGGTTATTGGCAGGAATCATAGACACAAAACCATGCTCTGTTTTAGTGCCGTCTGTATGTAAAATGAAATTCTTTTTCCAAGAAGTGCTATCTCTATTTTTATAGTTCAGCTTTACATCATAGCTATAAGCGGCTTTGTCAGACTTTTGCAGATAACTTGTCAATAAACTTCCATTGTTTTGGGCAATAGCAGGAAAGTCTGCCCAGTTTGTAAACCAAGTATCACCCCAGGCAATAACTACAGGTGTAGACCAAGTATCACCAGTGTAACTCGAGTAATGCAGGTAATCTATATCATCTTTAAAAGTAACCCATGACATATATAAGGTAGATGCATTACTAAAGAGTCTTGGGGTTTGGCTATCTGTTTTTGTTGGATTAGACAAAGAGACAACTACAGCATTTTGAGAATCTAACTTTTTGCTTTTACTGCTAGCAGCATCTTTGCATTGAATAAAAACAAAAGAAAATAAGCCAATAAATAGTACCAGTTTTTTCATAAACCGAAAGTACAAAATAGATTTGAAATGCTTTAGAAAAAACACTTAAACCATATTATTTCACAACCTCAGCATATAAGTCGAAATCTTCAGCGCCCGTAATTTTTACAGTAAAAAATTCTCCAGTTCTTAGGTAGCCCTCTTCTGCGTTAATCAATACTTCATTGTCAACATCTGGGCTATCAAACTCGGTTCTTCCCACATAGTACCCACCTTCTTTGCGGTCTATAATTACATTGAATTCTTGCCCTATTTTTTGTTGGTTCAACTCCCAAGAAATGTGAGATTGAATTTCCATAATAGCATTGGCACGCTCCATCTTAACATCTTGTGGAACATCATCTTCCAGATTATAGGCATGCGTGTTTTCTTCATGAGAATAGGTAAAACAACCAAGTCTCTCAAAACGCATTTCTTGAACCCAATCTCTTAGTGTTTCAAAATCTTCTTGAGTTTCTCCTGGATAACCAACAATGAGAGTGGTTCTAATAGCCATGTTAGGAACTGCAGCTCTAAAGTCTTTCAGTAATTTTGTAGTCTTAGCTTTGGTAGTTCCTCGGCGCATTGATTTTAATATTGGATCTGCAATGTGCTGCAAGGGTATATCAATGTAATTACAAATTTTAGGCTCTTTGTTCATCAAATCAAGAACATCCATAGGAAACCCTGTTGGAAAAGCATAATGCAAACGAATCCACTCTATCCCAGATACGGCTACCAATTTTTCTAGTAGCTCTGCTAAGTTTCTTTTTTTATAAAGATCTAAACCATAGTAGGTTAAATCTTGAGCGATTAATATAAGTTCCTTCACACCGGTTGCTGCTAATTTTTCTGCCTCTGTTACCAAATCCTCCATAGGAGTAGATTTGTGTTTTCCGCGCATAATTGGTATGGCACAAAAAGAGCAAGGTCTATCACACCCTTCAGCAATTTTAAGGTAGGCGTAGTTTTTTGGGGTTGTCGTTAAACGCTCCCCTATTAGTTCATGTTTGTAATCTGCACCTAATGCTTTTAAAAGGCCAGGCAATTCTGTAGTGCCAAAATATTGGTCTACATCTGGAATTTCTTTTTGAAGGTCTGGTTTGTAACGCTCACTTAAACAACCCGTAACAAAAACCTTGTCTACAAGGCCCTCTTTCTTTTTTTGAACAAACTCAAGGATTGTATTTACACTCTCCTCTTTTGCATTGGCAATAAACCCACAGGTATTAATTACCACTACATTTCCTTCCTGCTCATGAACAACCTCTTTGTTGTTTGCACGAAGTTGGCCCATGAGCACTTCACTATCGTATACATTTTTGGAGCAACCCAAGGTCACTACATTAATTTTATTTTTCTTAAGTGTTTTTGTACGCATGATTGTGTGATACTATATACGATTTTTGAATATCGAATTATTAGTTTGCAAAGATAGTTGTTTTTCTTAGGGGAAATAAACCTTTCAAACTGCTATTTAGCAGATATAAAACGCTACAAAAAGTATTGTTTATAGAAAATGTGTTTGTTATTGGTATGGCTCAGAAGTTCTAATTGAAAAATGAATCTACAAACTCTAATTTATTAAATACTTGCAGATCATCAATACCCTCTCCTACTCCAATATATTTTACTGGAATTTGAAATTGATCACTAATTCCTATTACCACGCCACCTTTTGCGGTACCATCAAGTTTAGTAACTGCAAGAGAAGTAACCTCAGTTGCTGCAGTAAATTGTTTGG
>JABHYI010000214.1 GCA_018656255.1 Bacteroidota bacterium | reverse complement strand
TTACCAAGTACATGCTAAGGGCTACAAAAGCATGACTCTTTCGAGTCACTCTTTATTGTAGTTTTTTATTTTCACACCACTAGAAAAAGTCTTTTTTCTTTAGTAGCATGTTCATAATCTTGCGTTAAGGTATTGGGCTTTTTTAAAGGTATGAGTATCTTCGTTAAAAAAAGAAAATGACAATTCTTATCACAGGAGCCACAGGGCTTATTGGTACTGCCTTATCAAAACGTTTGTTAGATCAAGGGCATACCATTCATTTTCTTACCACGCGCAAACAAAAAATCATTAACACGCCAACCCATAAAGGATATTACTGGAATCCAACTCTCCAAGAAATAGATCTTTCAGCCTTTACAGATGTATCGTGTATTGTTAATTTAGTAGGAGCTACTATTGCCAAAAGATGGACCCCTGCCTATAAAAAAATTGTCATGAGCAGTAGAGTAGAAACTACAAACCTACTTTACAAATCTTTAAAAGAATTAAATCATGGCGTGACTAGTTTCATATCAGCAAGTGGCATTAGTTTATACCCAAGTGCAGATACTGCAGTATATACAGAAACCTCTAAAGAGGTAGCGGCTAATTTTTTAGGGGAGGTTGTAGTAGCCTGGGAAGCTGCCGCAGACAAATTCAAAGACCTTGGTATTGGTGTAGCCAAAATACGTACAGGGGTTGTTTTTGATAGCTCTCAAGGTGCCTTTCCAAAGATGATACAGCCTATAAAAATGGGTATTCCCTCTGTTGTAGGTGATGGTTCACAATGGATCTCTTGGATCCATACAGATGATATAGTAGCCATCTACAACCATGCGATTGATCACAATTTAACTGGTATCTATAATGCTGTAGCACCCGTGGCAATAAAAAATACAGAGTTCACAAAGTTAGTAGCTGGCTTTTATAAGATTCCTATGTGGGCTCCAAATACTCCAGGGTTTATCTTAAAATTATTTTTAGGAGCAATGTCTATGCTAGCGCTACAGGGGCAGCTAGTAAGTGTATCAAAGCTAGAGAGTACTGGGTTTACATTCAAGTATCCAACCCTAGATAAAGCATTAAACAACCTATTAAAAAAATAAGTAACCATAGTATATTAAAAAAGCCTCAAGTAACACTTGAGGCTTTTTTTAACGTGTAGATTATTGATTTACATCACGGCAGTTACATCTATAGTAATTTCCATATCATCATCAATAAATTTATCTCCTAGGTTGTCAAAAATAGATTTTGAACCATAATTGATTCCCCATTTGGTTCTGTCTATGGTAAAGGTTTCACTCTTTACTTGAACCATACTGTCTTGATTTGTTACTTGTACTGGAAATGAAATGTTTTGAGAAATAGAAAGCATGGTAAGGTTTCCGCTCATCATCATTTTTCCTGCTAGCTCCTCTACGCCTGTAACCTCAAAGGTTGCTGTTGGATATTGCATAACATTAAAAAAGTCACCCTCTTTACCTTCAACGGTACCTTTTAAGTGAGATTCTAAACTTTCTTTCCCGCTATTTTTGTCAAGGTCTGTAACTGTAATACTATTCATGTCTATTACAAACTTACCACTCTCAATGGTGCCTGCTTTAAGATAAAAAGCACCCTCTGTTACACTAATGGTTCCTGTATGGTTTCCTGTTGGCTTACTTCCTAACCAAGCAATGGTTGAGTTTTCAGTGATGACTTTATAAGGAGTAGCCTCTTGGGTTGGAGCAAGTGTCTGTTTGGCTTCACTTGTTTCACTTTCTTTGGCACCCTCTTTACATGAGCTTACCCCAAGGGTTATTAGCATAATGATGATGATATTTAAACTTGTTCTTTTCATTTTGATAGTTTTAAAATTTGAACTGCAAATCTAAACTTCAATAGTTTAGTTTCTCTTAAAATGTTGCTAAATTTTGCTTGTGACATTTTGACATTTTTAAATAAATGGCAGTACTTTTGCTCCTTGTAATCAAAACAAATAAATGCCAGTATGAGCAAAAAAGATACAAATAAAGAAGCAGACCTAGAAGAGATACTAGCAAATGAGCCTACACAAGAAACACCTGTAGAGGCTGAGGTTGTTGTTGAAGATGAAAGAACAACCGAAGAAAAACTAAGTGAAGATCTGCAAAACGAAAAAGACAAACACCTGCGTCTATTCGCAGAGTTTGAAAATTATAAGAAAAGAACTGGCAGAGAGCGTATAGAGCTTTTTAAAACCGCAGGTCAAGAAGTGGTAATGGCTGTCTTGCCTGTTTTGGATGATTTTGATAGAGCTCTCAAAGAATTTAGTGAAGACCAAGAAGATGTTCATGTTCAAGGCATGGTGCTAATTAGCAACAAGCTAAAAGAAAATATGAAACAAAAAGGTTTGGAAGTTTCTCAAACTATACCTGGAGATGTTTTCAATGCAGATAATCATGAAGCTGTAACACAAATACCTGCTCCTACAGATGATATGAAAGGAAAAATCATTGATGTTTTAGAGAAAGGATATACCTTAGGTGGTAAAATTATACGCTACCCAAAGGTGGTGATAGGACAATAATAGTAGTAGCTAATACTTCTGAATTATTTTATTTCAGAAAAAGGACACATCATGAAAGACGATTTTTACAACATACTAGGAATAGATAAAAGTGCATCTGCAAGCGAGATCAAAAAAGCCTACAGAAAAAAAGCAATAGCCTATCACCCTGATAAAAACCCAGATGATCCATCTGCAGAAGAGAAATTTAAAAAAGCAGCAGAGGCTTATGAGGTTTTAAGTGACTCAAACAAAAAGGCACGCTATGATCAATACGGCCATCAAGCATTTGAAGGTGGTGGTTTTGGCGGTGGCGGCGGCGGCATGAATATGGATGACATATTTAGCCAATTTGGAGATATTTTTGGTGGCGGTGGCTTTGGTGGTGGTTTTGGAGGTAATGCTGGTAGAAGAACCGTAAAAGGCAGCAATCTTCGCATTCGTGTTAAACT
>JABHYI010000134.1 GCA_018656255.1 Bacteroidota bacterium | reverse complement strand
TGGGTCTACCGCAATATGTGCGCTTTCTCCACCTGCGGTGGCTTCCCAGTTGTCTTCTCCAATACTACGACCTTCTGTGCGGTGTGCAATACGCATGGTGCTATTGTCTTGTTGTGCGGCATATATCCTGTAAGGAAATGCATTGTCTGTGGTTACCCTATAAAATTGTGAAGTGGGTTGGTTGTAATACGTGCTCCAGGTCTGGGCGCCGTCATAGGTTATTTGTGCGCCGCCATCGTCTCCAATAATCATTCTATTAGGATCCTCTGGGGCTATCCATAAATCGTGGTGATCTCCATGAGGGGCGTTATAGGTGCTGTAGGTTTTTCCGCCATCAGTACTTTTATGGTATCTAACGTTTAAAACATACATAATATCCTGGTCTTTAGGATCTGCATAAATACGGGTATAATACCATGCGCGTTGGCGTAATTTACGCTCATCATTAATTTTAGTCCAAGAATCTCCACCGTCATCACTTCTATAAACGCCGCCTTGTTTTTCGTTTTCTACAATAGCCCAAACGCGCTGGCTATTTGCTGGAGATACCGTTACACCAATAATTCCTAGGGTACCCTCTGCAAAGCCCTGGTGGGTTGAGATTTCTTTCCAAGTTTCTCCGCTGTCTTCACTTTTCCAAAGAGCAGAACCATCACCACCACTACTAAGGCTATAAGGAGTTCTTTTTACATTCCAGGTAGAGGCGTACAAAATTCTTGGATTGTTTGGGTCCATAATTAAATCTACCGCTCCTGCATTTTCATTGGCAAATAACGTTTTTCGCCAAGTGGCACCTCCATCTGTACTTTTATAAATACCACGCTCTTGAGTTGGTTTGTAGATGTTTCCCATAACGGCAGCATACACCGTATTATAATCTGTGGGGTGTACTACTATTCTTGGTACATGACGTGAATCTTTAAGGCCTGCTTGTGCCCAGGTTTTTCCTGCATTCTCTGACTTCCAAATACCGTAGCCCGAAGAAACATTACCACGTACGGTCTTCTCGCCGCCACCTACATAAATTACATTGGCATCACTTTGGGCAACTTCTATGGCTCCAATAGAGCCTCCAAAAAAGCCGTCGCTAATATTTTTCCAACTTCTTCCTCCGTTTTTGGTTTCCCAAACACCACCACCTGCGGCACCAAAATAGTATAAATTTGGTTTTCCAGGCACGCCTGTTACAGCAGCGCTCCTACCTCCTCTAAAAGGACCAACAAGACGATACTCTAAAGCGTCATAAAGCGCCTGGTCATACTCTTGGGCTACTAGGGGTTGATTGTGGAGGCTAAAAAAAGTAACTGCAATAAGCAGTAAAGTTGTTTTAATTGCTTTCATAACTTATTTTTTGGAAATTAAAGATACCTAAAAAAACTATGTTTTTGTTAAATCGTGTTTGATGGCGCGCCTTAAAAAATAGCCCGTTACCAGTGTAGAACAAACATCTGCTATTGGGAATGAAACCCAAACACCCCAAACGCCAAAATAGGTGGGCAATATTAAAATTAAGGGGATTAAGAAAAATCCTTGTTTTGTTAAACTTAGAAGTAATGCCGGTGTTACCTTCCCTATGGCTTGAAAGTAAGAGCACCCAATGAGTTGTATTACAATAACGGGCGTGGCTGCAAACACCCAGCGCAGTGCATTAGGTGTTCTTTCTAGAAGGGCTATGTTGTCTCGAATATTGTTGGCCTCAATAGCTTTGTCACTAATAAAAACGCCCACAAAAGATTCTGCAAAAAGCATGATAAGGGTAAAAATAAGCAGCGCCAATATCCCTGAATATTTAATAGAAATGTTAATGGCCTCTCGCACCCTTTGCAATTTTTTGGCACCATAATTATAGCCCGCAATAGGCATAAAACCTTGGTTTACTCCAATAACAGGAAACAGCGCAAACATGAGTGCCCTACTTATAATGCCATAACTAGCTACATCAATAGCATCACCCACTCTAATGAGTATGTTGTTTATTAAAATAGTTAACACTGCAATCACCCCTTGTCTGGCTAGGGTGACAAAACTAAGACCGCTAATTTCTTTTACAATTGTATTGTTTAATAAAAAACTTTGTAGTGTAAGACGAAGCTCACTTTTAAAGACAAAAAACCACAAAATAAAGCTAAAGCAAATACCATAACTAATAAAAGTGGCCCAGGCAGCTCCTTCCATGCCCATACCCAAGACATTGATTAAAAGATAATCCATACCTATGTTTCCAACCGCAGGAAGCATCATGGCATACATCGCAAATTTTGGTTTGCCCTCTGCACGTATCACGCTATTACCCATCATGCACATGGCTAGCATGACAATACCATACAACACAATACGGTAATAGGTTAATGCCAAGTCTCTAAAGCTATCATCTGCGCCAAAAAAGTTAATGAGGGTATCCTGGAAAAGCAGCCCCAGTACCGCTAATAGCCCGGAAGACAAAAAGGTCAAGGTGCTCATGTTTCCAAATACACGAAGCGCCTTGGTTTCTTGCCCAGCACCCAGTGCGCGAGACAAAACAGAACTTCCACCTATACCAATGGCAAGACCCAGTGCTGCTATAAAAAAAGTAATAGGGATAACAACTGTAATGGCAGAAATTGCCAATGGACCAATCCAGCGGCCAACAAAAATAGTATCTACAATCATATTCAATGACATGACTAAAATACCAATAGAGGCAGGAACTGCTTGTTTTATTAGTAGGCTGCTAATAGATTTGGTTCCTAATGAATCTGAGTTTTTTTTCAAGGATTTGTATTTCTCTTTATGGAGCGTTTATGTAATGGCGGTATCCATGTTTACTGTTTGCCAGTCTTCAATCCAGTTGGCCAACAACTGGGCGAAGGAGTCTCTATCGTTTAAACACGGTATGGTGTTAAATTCTTTTCCGCCAACTTCGTGAAAAATCTCTTCTCCCTCCATGGCTATTTCTTCTAGTGTTTCTAAACAATCACTCACAAAGGCCGGAGTAACTACTGCCATTTTTTTAAGCCCCTCTTTGCCCATGCGCTCTATTGTTCTGTCTGTATAGGGCTGTAACCATGGGTCAAAACCAAGACGAGATTGGAATGTGGTAGAATAGGTGCCGCGTTCTAGTTTTAAGTATTTAGCTACATTAACGGTCGTAATTTCACATTGATGTCTGTAACAAAACTCATGTTGTTTGGAGTCTTTTTTAAAGCAGCACTTACCATCCATTTTACAGGCTCCGCTAGTGATGTCGCTTTTTCTTATATGACGCTCTGGAACCCCGTGATAGCTGAACAATAAATGCTCATAATCTAAAGTTTTAAGCTGCTCTCCAATACTTTCTGCAAGTACTTTAATGTAGTCTTGTTTATGATAAAAAGCAGTGGTGCGCGTAATGGTTACCTCTGGAAAATAGGCGGCAACCAACTCGTCAACTTTTACATCAATGGTCTCTGTGGTGGCCATCGCAAATTGAGGATATAACGGGATGGTTTTTATTTCTGTACACCCTTTATCAACGAGTTCTTGTAATCCTTTTTTAAGGGTCATTGAGCCGTAACGCATCGCAAGGGCTACAGGAATGTTTGCTTTTTCTTGCACCTTTTTTTGCAGGCGCTCAGAAAGCACGATAAGTGGAGAGCCTTCCTCCCACCAAATTTTCGCATAGGCCGCTGCAGATTTTTTAGGTCTTGTATTTAAAACAATTCCTTTAACAAGTAATGTTCTTGCCCATCTAGGCACGTCAATAACGCGCTCATCCATCAAGAACTCACCCAAATATTTTTTTACGTCTTTAGGATCTGTACTATCTGGTGATCCTAGGTTTACTAAAAGAACTCCTTTCATAAAATTTCTTAAATAACTTCTCAAGACTAAAGCGTGAGACTGTTTTAATTTTTTAATACTCTAGCGATAAAAACCCGCTACAAACACCTATATATTTTGACCTTAAACAAAAATAACTTTAAAATGTGGGTTCTTAAATTTAGGCAGAATAGATTAACATAATAATAAGAAAATGTATGCTCTCGCGGCGTTAAATTAAAGTAACCCTAGCCATTATTAAAGCTTATGC
>JABHYI010000192.1 GCA_018656255.1 Bacteroidota bacterium | reverse complement strand
TGTTAATTTCGTCTGCCAATATAATATTAGAGAAAATAGGCCCTTTTATAAACTTGAAATTACGAGACTCATCTAATATTTCAGACCCTAGAATATCACTGGGCATTAAATCTGGGGTGAATTGAATACGCTTAAACCCTAAACCCAAAGCCTGAGAAACTGTGTTTACTAGTAATGTTTTAGCAAGTCCTGGAACACCAATTAAAAGTGCATGTCCTCCAGAGAATACAGACAGTAAAACCTCTTCTACAACCGCATCCTGTCCTACAATTACTTTTTTAATTTCTTGGCGCAAGGCTTCATACCTTGTAACGAGTTGCTGCACTAATGCTACGTCTGACATATGCTATAAAATAAATTTATCCTAATTAATTTCGAGTAAAAAACAAGACCAAAAACTCACGGGTTTGCCAGTGAAATTTATTTCTTTACCCAATCACTTGCAAAAACACAATCTCTGTAATCTTTATTTACATTTATGTAGGTGTCTTTGATTTTTTGCTCTTGCCACAGCTCAATGGTCTTGATTTGTTTTTGACGTAGTGCAAGAGATTTAATTTTCTCGTAGTCTTTTACAAAATCTGCAGGATGCTCCTCATATTTGTTTGTTACGGTCAAAAACTTATAGGTCTTTTTACCAGTTCTATCTTGGTCAACAAATATTTTTGATACTTCATTTTTGGCTAGATTGTATACTTGAGCACTAAGGGTTGGATCCATCTTTGTTAAATCAAAACGCGTATCTTGATTTGTAGGATTTACTAACTGCCCACCATTGTTACTTGTATTACTATCATCAGAGTATAGACGAGCAGCTCTACCAAAGGATATACTGTCATTAATAATGCTGGTTCTAATTTTTTCAATTCGGTCTTTTGCCTGGTCTATAGCATCATTGGTTAATTCTGGAAATAAAATGATATGACGCACATCTATTTCTTGCCCACGAATTTTATCTACCTTAAGGATATGAAAACCAAATTCTGACTCAAACGGCTCACTCACTTCACCCTCTAATAAAGAAAAAGCAACATCTTTAAAAATCTTAGAGTAAGGATCACCTCTGCGCATACTTGGCAGTAAACCGCCTCTTGAGGCAGCCCCATCCTTAGAATACAAAACGGCTTTTGTCGCAAAACTAGAACCTCCCTCTACGATGTCTTCTCTTAATTCATTAAGTCTGTCTATAACTCCTTGAAGGGCTTGTTTAGAAAATTTAGGTTCCACAACAATTTGAGCCACCTCAACCTCTGCACTAAACACTGGACGCTCATCCAGGGGTATACTATTAAAAAAAACAGATATTTCCTCTGGAGTAACCTCAACCACTTCTACCACTTTAGCTTGCATGCGTTTTGCCAGCTCTATCTCTCTTTTGGCTTTGAGTAAATCATTTTTAAGCTGTAATAGATTTTCTTTACGGTAGTATGCAACCACTTTTTCTTCGCTCCCTAGTTGGCCAACCATGTATTGCACAAGTTGATCTACTTGCGGGTTTATCTCTGCGTCAGAGATCATAATACTATCCTGTTTTGCTTGGTGGAGGTATAACTTATCTTCCATTAACTTACCTAGAAGCTCACACCTGGTTATCTCCTCAACAGAGACTCCATTTTGTTTGAATTCTAGATAACTCTTATCTATATCACTGTCTAAAACTACATAGCCTCCAATAACTGCAGAGACTCCCTCTGCCTTGAAGCGTTTAAAAGGTAAGATAGAATCGCTTTGTTTTGGAACACTAGCAACTTCTAATAATGGATTTTCTCTGGCAACTCCCGTACTATCTACAGCAATCACCTCTTGAGCAACCATAAAGGTTTGAGCACACAGCAACAAAAGTATTGCTACACTATTTTTGGGTATACACTTCAAAATTTTTGTTTTTAACAGCATCTTTAGTAATGTCTTTTTCTAGTTCCTTTATAAGTTCTAGCGTTCTTTTATTTAAAATAATTTCTTTAATAATAGGCTTAATATATTGCAAAGGTGCTGTTTGATTGGGAGATAGCACATCTTCAATTTTGAGCAAATATACTCCTAATGAATCTTCTAATTGTGAGAAAGCAGCTTTTTTTAAAACCTTAGATTCTTTGGTTCTAATTACTGGGAGTTGCCTTAGTAATGTTTCTTTTTTAACCCAAATAGAGTCATTAAAATTAGCTCCCTTATACTCTAAACTACTATCCTGCAAAGCAGCAACATCCTCAGTATTAAAACGACGTAGTTTTTGCTTTGTTTCAGAAATAGTTGGAAAACTAGCATCTAGGTGTATGTATCGCAACTTGTAAATTTCTTCCTTTAGGGTGAAGTTCTCTTTATTTTCTTGGTAAAACAAGGAGTACTCTTGGTTGGTTATAGTGCTGTCCAAAAGCTTAGATACAATTGCGCCTTTGTAGGCCTCTGCAAACAAATCGTTTCTATACTCCTCCACCATACCCTGGTAGTCTTCTATTTGCTGCTGGGGCAAGTTAATATTTGCTTGATCGATGAGCAGCTGTTGTGTTGCCCACCTTTGGATATAGTTGGCAACAATACTAATACTGTCTTGTTTTGTGGTATTTTCTGAAATTAATGCCTGTATATCTTCCTGGTATAAATAGGTGTCGTTTACTCTAGCTACGGGTTCTTTGGCGCTTTTAGGCTCCAAAAAATCACAGCCAACTATAGCCGTACACAAAGTCAATATAAGAAGTAGTTTAGACATTATTTTTTAAGTTCTTTTTTGATTTTTTTAAGTGTCTTTTTATGTATCACCACAGAATACTTATCTCTTAGGCTTTGCATCCAAGAGGCTTCAAGCTCTACTTGATAAGCGCTCATCACACTACCTCTTACCTCTTTAAAAGATTTTTCACTAGCAGGTAACACCTTGTCTACTTGCACCAAAGTGTAGCCGCCCTGGTATTTGTAAATTTCAGAAACCCCTGCAACAAACTCAAAGTTTTCTGGTAATTGTTTGGCACCATTTTCAAACATTCCTTTTGAGAGTAAAACCCTTAAAGCAGCATCACTATTGAGCAGCTCTTTTACTTCTTGGGGTGTCTTCCCTTTTTCTAACAAAACCTTAGCCTCTTCTAATGCGGCTTTTTCGTTACTTGTTATAATAGTAGCTTCCACCCTGTCTTTCCAAAGATAGCTTGCTTTGTTTTTCTGGTAATAGCCTTGCAGGGCTATGGTATCTGTTTTTGCAACACTCCAGATATTGTTTTCCATCACATCAAATATAAGCAGGCCATCTCTATACTCACTAATTACAGCTGCGTAGTCAAGATTTTCTTCTTCTAGTTTATCTCTAAAATACTCTTGTAGCACTACGGTTTCAAAATCATCATATATGTACCTTACGGCGCTCTCTGTAGTCTTAACAGATTTTGGTAGCGGTCTTGTTTGTCTAACTGCCAAATGTGCTGCAAAATCTCTGTAGTAAAAATTTGTGCTTCCAATTGTAAAAATAACCTTATCAAGTGTCGGGTTTAGTGTATCATACTTCCATCTTCTATTGAAAATTTCTTTGTCTACAAATTGGTTAAAAAAAGCAGCATAGGTAGCATCATTTGTGTAGCCGTATTTATCTTTTATTTTACTTCTTATTTCTGAAGTGACAGCCATCAATCTTTCTCCTCTATTACCTTGAGCTAAGAGCCTTTCTTTTTGCTGCTCAAAGGTTTTTGGCTCGCTGATACCCTCTAGACGTATAATGTGCCATCCAAAAGAAGAGGCAACGGGTTTAGAAATATCTCCAGGAACATTTAATGCAAAGGCAGCCTGCTCAAACTTAGGAGCTCTCAACTTTCCTCTTGTAAAAGGCTTTAGTTTGCCTCCAGAGACTCCAGAGTTTTTATCTTCAGAGAATTGCTTTGCCAAGTCTTCAAATTTCTGTCCTTGATTTAGTAATTGGTATAATTCGTTTATTCTTACCTGAGGATCAAAAGTAGGATCATCATTTTTATTTGACACCATTATATGAGAAACTGTAATTTCATTTCCCGTTGGTCTTCTGTCTAAAACTTTAATAACATGATACCCATAACTGGTTCTTGTAATGTCAGAAATGGCACCTACTTTGGTATTATAGGCCGCATTCTCGAATGCATATAACATCGAAAAAGCAGAAAAATAACCTAGATTACCTTTTTGCTCTTTGGTGTTTGGCTCTTCAGAGTATTGAAGTACTAAATCTGTGAAATCTGCACCATTTTTAGCCATTTTCATCACCTCTGTAGCCTTATTGTATGCCACTAGTGTGTCTTGAGGCAAGGCATCATAATCAACCATAATTAGAACATGCTGCGCATTTATTTGCTCCTTAGAGCGCTCATAGGCTTCCAAAGCCATGTCTTGTTCAATCTTCTGCTCAAATAAATAATTTCTAGATAACTGAGCACGGTATTTTTCAAACTCTTTTTTGTATGCTTTTCCTTGATCTAGTTTTTGAGTATAGGCCTCTTGCACCTTTAACTTGTAGTCTACAAACAACTCTAAATAACCATCCACAGATTTTTGAGACGCATCCTTTACTAGATTTAGGTTCTTTTTATACACCCTTAAAAACTCTTGCTTGTAAACAGGAGTATTCTCAATGGTAAGAATAACATCTTTCTGGGATTGAGATTGTGCTGTAAACACAAAAGAGAGTAATGCGCATACAAGAATGATTTTTTTCATAAAAAGAGGGTATTTTAGGTTGTATTTTTCTAATAGGTTAAATTATAACTAAGCAAACAAAAATAACAATTTGCTACTAGTAAACAAATCAAATTAATAACGCAATACTACGTATTAAAGTACCTACGCTAGCCTTTAAAAAAAGCAGTAACTTTGTAGGGTACTTTTACCACACAAAAAACACCAATAAAGGTATCTCAAACAAGTCTATATGAGCCAACGTATTAAATTAATTTGGGATTTTAAAGGCCCCAACGCTTCTCAAACTGCGGCGCACCACATCATACACCTGGAAGAATTTTCGCGTTCAGAAAAACTAGAAAACACACTTTGTGGTCTAGAAAATGTGCATGATATGCATCATATTGCATATTTGGTGGTAGAGAAAAAACACATGGATGATTTAAGAGAACGTCTTAAACCCAATAGGGGGCAATTATACCAAGAAAAATAGCCTACGGAATATTTAAATACTTGTGTGTTTGCAAAGACACCATCCACTTTGGGTTTGCCATAACGTAATCTACAATTTGAGGAATCATCGTTTCTCGTTTACTCCATTCTGGCTGCAGGTATAAAATACAATCTTCACCAACCTTTGCAGCTTGCTTTTCGGCAAATTCAAAATCGTTTTTATTGTATATAATCACCTTTAACTCATGAGCTGCCTGGTACACTTGTTGGGTGGGTAACTTCATTTTTTTTGGTGACAAACAAATCCAATCCCAAGAGCCAGACAAAGGGTAGGCTCCAGAGGTTTCTATGTGGGTATTCATGCCCATTTGTTTTAACAGCGATGTTAAAGGACCCATATCCCAGGTGAGGGGCTCTCCACCAGTTATAACAATAGTCTTCGAGTATTTATTTGCGTTTTGTGCAATGGCCTTAATGGCAGTTGGGGGATGGCTCTCTGGATTCCAGCTTTCTTTCACATCACACCAATGACAGCCTACATCACA
>JABHYI010000010.1 GCA_018656255.1 Bacteroidota bacterium | reverse complement strand
GTTGTAAAATCAAATAATTCCCCTGTTTTAGAAGAACGTAAAGAAACAATAAACACTGAAGTTTTAGTGCCCACTGGTAGCTCCACTGTAATAGCTTCCAAAGAAAAAATTAGTCCTGAAGAGACAGAAAAACAATCAATTTATGATGCCATAGAGGAGCAAAAGCAGCTTGTATCTAAAGAGGCGGTAGCCAACAATACAAACCCCCAAGAAAACCTTTGGGAAATTGCACCTAACATCGCTCCCGTTTATTACAACACATTAAGCCAGGGGTCTTCCATAGACGCTAGTTTTGCAGACAATTCACAAAGTGGTGATGTAAATATTAGTTATGGTATCGGAGTGCGCTACGCACTTAGTGATAGATTGAAAATCCGCTCAGGTATTAGTAATGTTGCGCTAAGCTATAGCACTTCTGGGATAGAACTAGGTGATGGTCCAGTCTCCTTGGCGTTAAAAAACATAGATTATGCCAGTGAGGGGGTTGTAGTTATAGCTCAAGATTTGGGTACATTTTCTAGTCAAAACCAAGACGGAACTTTTGGTGATATAACACCAAAGTCAACAAATGGAGAGGCTTTCATAAACCAAAATATTAGCTATTACGAGGTGCCTTTAGAGTTAAGCTACACGCTTTTTGACAGCGCGTTTGGACTAGATGTTATCGGAGGTGTTAGCACGCTACTTTTGGGAAATAATGAGGTTTCGGTAACCGCAGGAAGCTACAATGAGGTTTTGGGGTCTGCAAACAACCTATCTAGTCTTAGCTTTGCAACCAATATAGGGCTTGGACTACATTACAAAATGTCAAGTAAATTTAGGCTTAATGTTGAGCCTATGTTTAAATACCAACTAAACCCATATACAGATTCCTCTGTGAGTTTTAAACCATACTACCTTGGTGTATATACTGGATTAAGTTTTAAGTTTTAGGAAACTTCAAAGCAAATAACAATTGTTGTTTTGAAGTGTTTTTAATTGTTCTGTTTGGGCTTCTTGGCCAAACGACTTCACCAAAAATCATCTCATCGCCATGAGGTGGTTTTTTATTTCATAAACCCTTTTACTTTATCAAGGGGGATGCTCAAAATAACAGGAGCATCCATATAACTAGCAATCTCTTGTTGATTGTAGTGAAGCACCAAGCTGTCTTTAACAAAGCCAAGGCTAGAAGGCATTGTAAAAGTGTCACCATTAAACCAAAAGTAATTTGCGTTAATGTTGCTTTTTTGCGGAATAGCAAATGCTTTTCTAAACTCAATTTCAGCAAACTCGCTAAGGGCGTCATAATGCTTAAATAGGCTTTGGTTTGTTAGCTTCTTACCTGTTTTCTTGTCAAAATTGATGTAGCTAACATCATGATAGCCGTGTGCGCCGCCCGTGTATTTATATTGCTTAAACTCTAAAGATAAAAACAAATCATCTCTGTGGGTCTCAGTTACCGAGGCCTCAACAAAATAAGCCGCTGCCAAATCTGGAAACTCTGCATGATCCCGCCAATAAGAATCCACAAACCCTTTTGCGGCTGCCGGTATGGTTAGTGCCGTTGGCTCTTGTGTAGGGTCCTCAAGGTACAGAGATGCAGCAATAAAAGAAGTTATAGCCTTGTTTAATTGTATTTCACGATTGTTCTGGGGCGGGTATAAAAGATAATCGATGGTTATGTTTGGGCAATCTCTGGAAACACAGCTCGATAGGTCTCCCTCAGAAAACGAGCGAGGCTGTGGCTGAAACAGTTCTGGGGTGCAACCACAAAAAACAAGCGCCAAAAAAAACAAACACAACTGTTTATACTTCATTTCTCAAAATTACTAACGTATTTTAACTAAAGATCACTACAAGAATTATTTATAAAAGTTCATTTCATCCAAATACTGCCAAACGTTTTGGGGCAACAAAGGGCGAATGTTTTTTTGATCTTTAATTCCGTTTCTAATAAAGGTAGAAGAAATCTCCATAATGGGGGCCAATACTTTCGTTATTTTAGGATGATTTTCAAAAGACGTAATTGCTTTGTTAGGGCTCAATCTAGGATACACAAACAGCTCGTGTCTGGAAAGTATTACCTCATAGTTTTTCCATTTATGGAAACTCTTGAGATTGTCCTCTCCCATAATTAGACAAAATTTTTGGTTTGGGTATTTTTCTTCTAAAAAAGCCAACGTATTGACCGTGTAATTAGGTTGAGGTAGATCAAACTCAATGGCACTTGACTTAATTTTGGGATACTCCTCTAAGGCAATATCAACCATCGTTAAGCGGTGATTGTTGTCTAGCAAAGAGCTTTTCTTTTTATGAGGATTGTGAGGTGTTACCACCATCCACACCTGGTCTAAATCACTAAACTCTACCATGTGGTTGGCAATGGCCAAATGACCCACATGAATAGGATTAAAAGTGCCGAAATAAAGTCCTATTTTTTTTGAACCTGTCATTTATTCTTCTTCTAAAATACTGTGAGGATTATCTAGAGACGCTGCGCTTATAAATGGTTTAGCTATATGACTAGCCACCAACTTGGAGGCTTCTTCCAAAGCGTGCTCCAGGGTGTCATTTAAAATAACATGATCAAACCTAGGGGCGGTTGCCATCTCTACGGAGGCTTTGGCAATGCGCATATTTATTTTTTCGTCACTTTCTGTTTTGCGGTTTTTAAGCCTAATTTTCAATTCCTCAACACTCGGTGGCTTAACAAAAACAGCCAGGGTTCTTTCCGGAAACTTTCTTTTAATTCTTAGCCCACCAACAACATCAATGTCAAAAATAACATTCTTGCCCATGGCCCAAATACGCTCTATCTCACTATTAAGAGTGCCGTAAAAGTTATCACGATATACTTCTTCCCATTCTAAAAAGTCATCCTGCTTCATGTGGGTTTTAAAATCAGAGAGGCTCAAAAAATAATACTCTTTACCGTGTTGTTCTTCTCCGCGAGGCTCTCTAGAGGTGGCAGAAACTGAGAACTCTAAATTTAGACTCTCTT
>JABHYI010000011.1 GCA_018656255.1 Bacteroidota bacterium | reverse complement strand
TAGAAAAGTCTTCTCCAAGGGGTTGTGGGGTTGTAGAGAGATCTCCTTTTTTAATAATTTCTATCGTTTCAATAACAAGTTGGCTTCCTATATCCATTAACACATCATGAAGACTACCAACGGTTTCATCTTCTGCGATAGTAACTTTTTGAGAAAGAATGATTTCTCCGGTGTCAATTTTTTCATCAATAAAAAATGTGGTAACACCTGTTGTTTGTTCTTTGTTTATAATAGCCCAATTTATAGGCGCAGCTCCACGGTATTGGGGTAATAAAGAAGCGTGAAGGTTAAAGGTGCCAAGGCTTGGTATTTGCCAAACTACTTTGGGTAACATTCTAAAGGCAACTACAATTTGAAGGGTAGGGGCCAGATTTTTTAATTCTTGTAAAAAAGATGCGTCTTTAAGATTCGTGGGTTGTAATACATTAATATTATGTTGTAAAGCAAATTGTTTTACTTCAGAGCCTTGAAGGGATCGTCCACGACCTTTAGGCCTGTCTGGAGCAGTTACTACACCAACAACATTATAATTGTTGCTAACCAACGTGCTTAAAACACCTACTGCAAAACCAGGAGTACCCATAAACACAATTCTCAAATTTTCAGTCTTCATGCAAACAACATATTATATTTCATGTAAAGGTAATAAAACACTTACGCATGAGCATTCTTTCCTTAGATAAACAAGGATAATAAACAAAAAACAATTATATATTATATTATTTTCAAGCTAAATTATTTAGTTAGTGTTATTTTTGTAATTAACGATGAAGACAGAAAATAACTTTTTAAGATTTTTTGGAGCAATAGCACTTGTTTTTGTGTTGATGCTTCCTGCGTCTGTTCAGTTCTCTCATCTTTTTGAAGGTCATGAGCACGAAGTGTGCCATGAGCAAACAACACATCTTCATGAACAACAACCAGAATGCCACGGTTGTGATTTTTACAGTATTAATTTTCAATACACACTTCCTGAGAATTATGTAACTAACGTTGTTTTATTTTCTCAAAACAAAAATAGCACTGTTGTTGTTGCATCTTTCTTTACAAAAAAATTAACTTCAAATCAACTTCGCGCACCGCCTACTATTCTTTCTTAGAGATTTAATTTGTTTTAAAATTTTAAAAAGAATACAATGCGTTTATTTGCGTTATTATTACTGCTATGTTGCAGTATGCAGTCTTATTCACAAGACTGTAATAATACATTATATGGTTCCTTACTAGATATACATGATGGTTCTGTCCTTACAGGAGCCACCGTGATTGTTGCACAAACTGGAGTTGGAGTACTTACTGACCTGGATGGTAATTTTGTGATCTCTAACTTGTGTAGTGCTACATATCAATTACAAATTTCTCACCCATCATGTTCTACCAAAGCCTTTTCTGTACTAATTAAAGACGATACTCAAAAAACATTTAAACTAGAACATCATTTAGAGTCATTAAATGAAATTATTGTCAATGGAAAAAAAACCAATAGAGCCACAAAATCAATTTATGAAAATCTGGTAGACCAGAAAACAATTACTACTTTTAGTAGTGGGTCTCTTGGTGATGCTCTAAATAGTATTAGTGGTGTTTCTTCTCTTAACACAGGAAATACAGTTGTCAAACCTATGATTAATGGACTTCATAGTAGTCGTGTACTCATCATTAATAACGGAGTGCAAATGCAAGATCAAGAGTGGGGTGCAGAACATGCTCCAAGTATAGATATAAACGCTGTAGGAATATTAAAAGTTATAAAAGGTGCTGGTGCACTTCAATACGGAGGAAACGCAATTGGAGGTGTTGTTATAGCCTCTGCGCCTAAAGTCCCTTTATTAGATTCTTTATACGGAAAAACTATTTTCAGTGGATCAAGCAATGGATTGGGAGGTACGGTGTCATCATCTCTCACTAGAAGTAATCAAAATGGCTTATACACAGCATTCCAAGGGAGTTTGAAGCGCTATGGTGATTTTAATGCTCCTAACTATAATTTAAGTAATACAGGAGTCTTTGAAAGAAACATAGCAGCAACAATAGGTTTTAATAGAATAGATTATGGGGTAGAGGCTTATTATTCCCTATTTAAAAATGAAATTGGAATCTTGAGGGCCTCTCATATTGGTGGAGCTGAAGATCAAGTTCAAGCCATAGCGAGTCCTGTGCCATCTATAATCAATGATTTCACCTATAATATAGACGCGCCAAGACAAGATGTAACGCATCATCTTGCACGCATAAAAGGTTTTAAGAATATAGAAAATATAGGCCTCATTTCTTTACAATACGATTATCAACAAAACAACAGATTAGAGTTTGATGTTAGAAGAGGGTCAAATAAAGATAAAGCCTCAGTAGACCTTGTTCTTGATACCCAGACACTAACTATAGATGTAGCTAGTGATATTTCAGAAAAATTAACTACAAAATTTGGAATCGTTGGTAGCCTACAAACAAATTATGCAAACCCAGAAACAGGAGTAAGGCGCCTAATACCAGATTATAATAAATACAGCATTGCTGGGTTTGCAAGTGGTAATTATGATATAAATCAAAAATGGGTTTTAGAAGCAGGTTTTAGGTTTGATTATACCCACATGAATGTATTTAAATTTTATAGAAGATCTTTTTGGCAAGATAGGGGCTATGACAACCAATTCTCAGATTTGGTGGTTGAAGAAATTGGAAATCAACTTCTGGTAAACCCGAAGTTAGATTTTTATAATCCTTCCTTTACTATTGGTAGCAAATATAGTTTTGGCTTATATAAATTGTTTGCTAACTATTCTTTGTCCTCAAGAGCTCCAAATGCCTCAGAACAATTTAGCGAGGGTTTGCATCATAGCGCTTCAAGAATAGAGTTGGGAGACTTACAATTTACTTCAGAAACAGCACATAAAATATCTCTTACTCTCCAAAAAATAGGTGAAAGGGTTAATTTTACTATAACTCCTTTTGCTACCAAAATAGATGATTTTATTCTTATCGAGCCTACTGGTATCAGGCAAACCATTAGAGGAAATTTTCAAGTTTGGGAATACAGACAAACACAAGCCCAAATGTATGGTTTAGATCTTGATGCTAACTTGTCACTTACAGATAATGTGCGTTTTGTACATCAATTTTCTTTAGTAAAAGGATATGATAAAACTTCTAATGAGCCTCTTATTAGCATGCCTGCTGCTAACACATTAAATAGTTTAGTATACACAAACCCGAATTTTAATAACATCTCAATAGCTATCCAAAGCAACTATGTATTTAGACAAAACGAATTTCCAAATACAAATTTTGAGGTTGTATTACCAGATTCTATACAAACCGTTGATATAAGCACTCCTCCATCTGGATATCACTTACTAAATCTCAACATAACCGCCGCTATAAGACCTGATATGCAAGTTGGGTTGTATGTCAACAACTTATTAAACACCTCTTACAGAAATTATCTAAATCGTTTGCGCTATTACGCAGATGATGTAGGCAGAAATATTACCCTTCAACTTAAATATAATTACTAACCTTAATACTTAAAAATGAAAATTTTACAACTAAATTCAATTACTAATTTTAAATTTCAAACAATGAAAACAATGAAAAACATTTCGTTTTATGCTTTACTATCAATCGCAATGATTGGTTGTAGTGATGATGATACTGCGCCTGAAGTCATTAACGATGAAGAACTTATCACTACTGTAATATTAACGCTAACCCAAGAGAGTGGTGACCAAGTAGTTTTAACCACAGTAGATCTTGACGGAGACGGTCCAGATGAACCAGTAACAACAGTAGTAGGGAATTTTTCTCAAAACACGCAATACCAGGGCGCTGTACAATTTTTAAATGAAACTGAAGATCCTGCAGAGGATATTACTGAGGAAGTAATTGAAGAGGCAGAGGAG
>JABHYI010000132.1 GCA_018656255.1 Bacteroidota bacterium | reverse complement strand
TTTTTAGGACAAACAGAAGCCCCATTGCTTATCAAGGCCTACCTAGAGAAAATGAACAAAAGTGAAATGCTGCTTGTTATGATTGGCGGTATGGCAACAGTTGCAGGAGCTGTACTGGCAGCCTACATAGGTTTCTTGGGAGGTGATGACCCAGCTCTGCGGCTAGTGTTTGCAAAACATTTGCTTGCAGCCTCTGTAATGGCTGCACCTGGAGCTATTGTAATCTCAAAAATATTATATCCTCAAACAGAAAAAATTAATACAGACGTTACAGTTTCTTCAGATAAAATTGGCGCAAATATCCTAGATGCAATTGCCAATGGTACTACAGAAGGGCTAAAACTAGCTGTAAATGTGGGTGCAATGCTACTGGTTTTTGTTGCCTTTATCGCTATGTTTAATGGTATTTTAGGCTGGATAGGAGATGTTACTACAGTTAACAACTGGATGGCCTCAAACACTAGCTACCCTAGTCTTTCTTTAGAGGCTATTTTGGGAACTGTGTTCGCACCATTGATGTGGCTTATTGGAGTTGCCTCCAAAGACATGATGATGATGGGACAGCTCCTGGGGATTAAACTAGCTGCAAGCGAATTTGTAGGGTATATCCAATTAGCAGAGCTGAAGAACATAAACAACATCATGCATCTTAATTATGAGAAATCAATAATCATGGCCACTTATATGCTTTGTGGTTTTGCAAATTTCGCCTCTATTGGTATTCAAATTGGAGGTATTGGCTCTCTGGCTCCAGGACAGCGTAAAACTTTGTCTAAGTTTGGAATGAAAGCTTTAATTGGAGGGTCTATAGCATCTCTGATTTCTGCAACAATTGCAGGAATGATTATTGGATAGCCATGTAAGGGCATACATTTTATTATCGTTAATAAATACTGATAACAGCTCTCCGAGAAACTTTATAGTTTTTATTACATTACATATCTTTATAGTTGTAAACAAAAAAGCACAATGAAGCAATACCACGACCTTATTAAACACGTAGTTGACAACGGAACTCAAAAGCATGACCGCACAGGAACGGGGACCAAAAGTGTATTTGGACACCAGATGAGGTTTGATTTAAGTAAGGGTTTTCCGATGGTAACTACCAAAAAACTACACCTTAAATCTATTGTGTATGAACTGCTCTGGTTTTTAAATGGAGATACTAATATTGGGTATCTGCAAGAAAATGGTGTGCGTATCTGGAATGAGTGGGCAGATGAAAAAGGAGATTTAGGCCCTGTTTACGGCCACCAATGGCGTAATTGGAACAGTGAAGAGGTAGATCAAATTAGTGAGATTATAAACACTCTAAAAACAAATCCAGACAGCAGAAGAATGCTGGTAAGTGCTTGGAACCCGAGTGTGATGCCAGATAGCTCTAAAACTTTTTCTGAAAATGTTGCTAATGGAAAAGCAGCCTTGCCACCTTGCCATGCTTTTTTTCAATTTTATGTAGCAGATGGCAAGCTATCTTGCCAACTCTACCAACGCAGTGCAGATATCTTTCTAGGGGTGCCTTTTAACATTGCTTCTTATGCATTATTCACCATGATGATGGCACAAGTATGTGGTTACCAAGTGGGTGATTTTATCCATACTTTTGGAGATGCACATATCTACAACAACCACATGGAGCAAATAGAACTTCAACTATCAAGAGAGCCAAGAGCGTTGCCAAAAATGATACTTAACCCTAATGTGAAAACAATTTTTGATTTTAAATTCGAAGACTTTACCTTAGAAGACTACAACCCACATCCACACATAAAAGGAGCTGTTGCTATTTAATACTAAACTTAATAAACGCATGAAAAAATTATTATTGCTGGTATTGATTTTTAGTGCTTGTACTACATTGGCACAAGAAAAATGGGGAGATTTGAAAAAGAACAAACTCACCATGAAAGAAATACCTCCTGTTTGGCCAGGGTGCAGTGGCAGTATTGAAGAGATAGATGCATGTTTCAACCAGCAATTATCAAAGCACATCATGAGTAATTTCAAGTACCCTACTAAAGAGTACGAAAAAAATATTCAAGGACGCGTGGTTGTAAGTTTTAAAATAAATACAAAGGGTTTTGTTGAGATTACCGGTGTGACTGGTGGTAACAAAGGCTTACAAGAGGCAGCAAAAAGAAATATTTTAAAGATACCTCAATTAACTCCAGGTATGATGGGTGGCAAAGCTCGTGAGATTAACATGCGAGTTCCTTTTAACTTCAAGACCAATAAATAAGTAAAAAGGTGATTTGATTAATTTACTTTTTTAGAGCCAATTTAGAAAGTTTAAGTTTCTCTCTTAAGTCTTCAACAAAAATCTTGTATTCTGATATTTTTGTTTGTTGAAAAAGAGTAACATCACACTTAATTTGTTTCTTTATATTTTTTTGCATGTCGTCTAGTAAAGTTTCATCTATAGAGTCTATAGAGAATAAATACATTTGACATATAATGGGTAATGAATCCATACCCTTAGGGGTTGCGATGTAAGTTGTACTTTTTTTGGTGCCTTCAGGATCTAGTTTTTCAATAAGACCCATTTCTAACAATGATTTTAATCTATTTGTGAGAATATTAGAAGCGATTTTTTCCTTGGATGCTTTAAAGTCTTTAAACTTAGAGTGTTTGTGACAGAGCATATCTCTCATAATAAGCAAAGACCAGCTGTCTCCTAAAACCTTTGTAGAGCGTGCAATCGCACAAGTAAGAAGAGGATACTCCATGGTTTTTTAAATTATTGACATTAATCGTTATAATTTTATGCAAAATTAACTTAATTTTAGTCTATAAAGAAAAAATAACGCAAATATTAATATATTTTAACTAAATATATATCAATATTTTTTTGACATAATAAAAATGTGTTTTTTGGAAAAAAAATACTTCTCAGTATTAGTGCTAATATACAAGTAATATTTTAAAAATTTACATATATTTATATTTAATATAAACAACTAATTTTATGAAAACACTTTTAACACTTACAGCGTTATGCTTTACTATGATAGTAAACGCGCAATGGATTGAAAAGACCTCATGTGATAAAAACGCAGCACTTGTTGCAAATCAAGCAATAGAGTATGTTATGAATTTAGAGTATATGGCTGCATTTGGTGCTGCTAATGCTGCTCTAATATTAGATAAAGATTGTGGATGTGCTAAACTAACCTTGGCCTACATTAGCAGCGGAAACCAAAAATGGGGAAGTAGAATGGCAAAACTTGATGCTATCGAGACACAATCACTAACACCAGAAGAAAGAGGCTGGTATGATATCATGAGCGCAAACAAAGAAGAAAAAGCAGCACTTGAAAATACCCTTGCAAGCAAGTATCCAGAGAGCGCATTACTTAATTTTTTATCAACCTCAATGCAAGATTTTAATACCTTCAAGGTCTTTGCTGAAAAGTTTCCTGAAAATGCAGCTTCTGCCTACAACATGATTTCTTACGGGTATACCAATGGTGCATATGGGGAAAAAGACATGGACAAAGCAATGGAGTTTGTAAGTATGTCACAAAAGATGCATGATGGACCAAACTCATATGATTCTATGGCAGAACATTACGCGGCTAAGGGGGATTATGAAAATGCACTTAAAAACCAACTAAAGGCTTATGACTATGGCACGTTTGCTTCTCCATACAGCCCTAAATTACAATTATACTACGCCAAGACAGTAGCACAAGAAACTACCAAGAAGATTCAGCAAATGCAAAAAGATATGCAAAAAGCAATATTGGATGGAGATTACCAGGGGTATAAAATGTTTGAACATCCAGAAATTATCGTATCTACTGGAGATTCTAATTTAAATCCTTTTTATATCTATACAGAGAAAGATGTAACTAAAAATTCGGCCATTACATGGGCTTTTTTCACACTCTCTGATATGCAGACTTACTTCTCACCAGACATGAAAACAGCAGTTGTAACATTTGTTGCAGATGGACAATACACAATAACCAAAACAAACCAAAATGTAGAGTATGCAACAAGAGCATCTTCTACCTGGACCAACACAGAAGACGGTTGGAAAATACTACACACGTCATTTGCCCCAAGAAAAGGTAAAAATGGTATCCCTGAAAACGAGTAATGTATTTAAAATATCATGTACTAAAAAGCCCTCTTGAAAAATCAAGAGGGCTTTTTTAAACTTATAAATTAAGTAGGGCTTTATCTGTGTATCCATAGTGTACAACAAAAATGGTTAAATCTGAAAGTCCCATTACATTTTTGTAATGGTTTGATTTTTATTGTATAAACAAAA
>JABHYI010000013.1 GCA_018656255.1 Bacteroidota bacterium | reverse complement strand
CTCACCACCGGTTTCAATTAATGGATTGCTTGGTAAAAAAGCAACCAATTGTTTTGCAACACATATCGGGCCAACGCCAGGACCGCCACCACCGTGAGGTATGGCAAATGTTTTATGCAAATTTAAATGACATACATCTGCTCCAATTGCTCCCGGGTTTGTGAGGGCAACTTGCGCATTCATGTTTGCGCCATCCATGTATACTTGGCCACCATTGTCATGAATTAAGCCTGTGATTTCTTTAATAGCACTCTCATACACACCATGTGTTGATGGGTAGGTAATCATAAGTGCAGCAAGATTGTCTTTATGCTGTTCTGCCTTGGCACGCAAATCATCTACATCAATATTTCCTTGTTCGTTTGCCTTTGTAACCACTACTTTCATTCCTGCCATTACTGCACTTGCAGGATTTGTACCATGAGCTGAGGACGGGATAAGACAGATGTTTCTATGGTGGTCATCTCTAGATTCATGATATGCTCTAATAACCATAAGGCCTGCATACTCTCCTTGAGCTCCACTGTTTGGTTGTAAAGATGTACCTGCAAAACCTGTAATTTCTGTAAGTTGTTCTTCTAGCTTTTTTAACATGGCTTGGTACCCTGCTGCTTGTTCTACAGGAACAAATGGGTGCATGTTACCCCACATAGGGTTGCTTAGAGGAAGCATTTCTGCTGCAGCATTTAATTTCATGGTACAACTTCCAAGGGCAATCATAGAATGGTTTAGGGCCAAATCTTTGCGCTCAAGTTTCTTGATATAACGCATGAGTTCTGTCTCGCTGTGGTAGGAGTTAAATACGCTGTTTTCTAAAAATGGAGTTTGTCTGGCAACACTTTTTGGAATGGCGCTTCCAGTACTAATTTCTGAAATTTTAAATGTCTCTTTATGATTTGCCTCTGCGAAGAGTGCGATAATTTTATTCAGGTCTTTTATTGTAGTGGTTTCATTTACCGATATAGAAACAGTTTCTGGATCCGGGTAATAGAAATTCATCTGCTTAGCTTCACTCAAGAATTTTATTTTGCTGGCATCTGTTTTTATAGCGATGGTGTCTAAATAAGTTTCGTTTGCCTGAGTTAGCCCAAGACGCTCCAGAGCATTGGCAAGTGTAGCAGCATGATTGTGTACTTTATCTGCAATATATGTTAAGCCTTTTGGGCCATGATATACCCCGTACATGCCAGCCATAACCGCAAGAAGAACTTGAGCGGTACAAATATTACTGGTGGCTTTATCTCTTTTAATGTGTTGTTCTCTTGTTTGAAGTGCCATACGAAGGGCACGGTTTCCTTTTGTATCTCTGGTAACTCCAATGATACGTCCAGGAATATTACGCTTGTAGGCTTCTTTTGTTGCGAAATAAGCTGCATGCGGCCCACCATAACCTAGCGGAATACCAAATCTTTGTGTGGTACCTACCACAACGTCTACCCCAAAGGATCCTGGCGATTCTAATTTTACTAGACTTAGTATATCTGCAGCAACGGCTACTTTGATTTGATTTTTGTTAGCATCGGCAACAAAAGATCTAAAGTCATATACTTTTCCGCTTTTTCCAGGATATTGCAATATGGCGGCAAAAAATTCTGAACTAAAGTCAAAAGCTTCATGATCTCCAATAACGAGTTCTATTCCAATTGGTGTAGCTCTTGTTTGCAGTAAAGAAAGTGTTTGAGGCAAGATATCCTCTGACACAAAAAATTTGTTTACTCCATCCTTCTTTTGTTGTCTTTCTCTTACAGCAAAAAGTAATGCCATTGCCTCTGCAGCAGCCGTACTCTCATCAAGCAGTGAGGCATTTGCTAACTCCATGCCAGTGAGGTCTGTAATCATGGTTTGGTAATTAAGCAGCGCCTCAAGACGTCCTTGCGCAATCTCTGCTTGGTAGGGAGTGTAAGCAGTATACCAACCTGGATTTTCAAGGATGTTCCTTTGTATTACAGGGGGAGTGATGGCTTGGTGATACCCAAGTCCCATATAGGTTTTAAAAACTTGATTTTTTGTAGCAAGTTCTCCAATATGTTCAAGATACTGCTGCTCGCTCATCGCCATATCTAGCGTTAAATCTTTCTCCAGCCTAATGTCATTAGGTATGGTTTGATTGATAAGCTCCTCCATTGATTGTGCGCCAACAGTGTCAAGCATTTTTTGAAGGTCTTCTTTACGAGGGCCAATATGTCTTAGGGCAAAAGAGTCTGTATTCATAGCATTTTCCTTTGTAAGGAAATGGTGTTAATTGAACATTTGTATGGTATGATTTTAAGATGATTATGATCATAATATGCGCCTTAAAATCAAGGAGCAAAAATACAACATAAAAAAAATAAAAATGAAATGTTTAACATTTTACAAACGTTTATTTTTCAACCAAAAAACGATGTTACTAACATTCTTTTTAAAAAGTGTTGTTGTTAGTGGGTTTCAATACAGGGAATATGTAATTTTATATTGTGAAACCACTAATCTCTCTCTTTTCTTTTTACATAAAAAGTAGTATCCATGTTGCTTTGGGGGTTACAGGGCTAGTGTATGTTACAAGCATTGAGTTTGGTGTAACACTTCCTGTTGCTTTTTATTGGGTTTCTTTTTTAGGGACAATTACGGGCTATAATTTTATTAAATACGCTGAGATTGCAGGGCTGCAACATAAAAGCCTTATAAAAAGCTTGCAAAATTTGCAAGTGTTTTCTTTGGTAGTGTTTTGTTTGCTGGTGTATTTTCTAACCCAATTACACCTTGTGGTTTTAACATATCTTTTCGTGCTTGGTTTTTTAACCTTACTGTATGTGATTCCAACTATAAATCATAAAAATTTTCGCTCCTTGGCCGGTGTTAAGGTGTTTATAGTAGCTCTTGTTTGGTCTGGCCTTACTGTTTTAGTGCCAGTGTATTATGCCACTAGCGCTATCCCAGATCTATGGCTTTGTTTTGGGCAGCGATTTTTTATTGTACTGGCTTTAATAATTCCTTTTGAAATTAGAGACTTACCCCAAGATAAGAACGCTTTGGTAACCTTTCCTCAGTTACTAGGTGTACAGAAAACAAAAATTCTTGGTGGTTTGCTACTTGTTTTTACCCTATTGTTTGAGGGGTTAAAACAGCCATTTGTTTTTAGTAAAACAACACCTTTGGTTATAGTTTGTGGGCTTATAGCTTTTTGTTTGTACCGCGCTAGGGTTCATCAATCAAAGTATTTTGCCTCTTTTTGGGTAGAGGGTATTGCCTCTTTTTGGGCACTGATGCTATGGATGGTTTATTTTATAGCTGTCTAACAGCGCTATAGGTTTTCTGTCTTTTTTTTAAATCTTAGGGGTTCTTCTACGCCCCAAAATCCTAAGATTAGATTTTCTTTATCTAGCGTTACAATGTAATAACACTCTGGAGTTGCTGAGGTAGTTACAATGTACTTGTCTTTTTGTATTGGCGTGTCTTTAAAATTAGTGCCAGCGCAAGAATCTTGTAAAGAAAATTCTATGTTTTTTTTAACCACCACACCATCGTAGCTGTTAACAACCGTATTGTTATTAAAAGATAGCGTGCTTAAAGGGCTTTGTGTATTAACCCAAGTACCCTGCAGTTGGTTGTAAATTTTATCTCTAGATGTGTTCACCGTATCTATGATTTTTGACTCCTTTGTTGAGGTTCCTTCTTTCAAGGAGGTTTGTTTGCAAGAAAAAAGCAAGAGCGCAAATAAGGTAATGTAGATGAGTTTCATACAATCTATGTTTTAAACCAGACCTGCTCTTTCTAACAAAGCATCTGGATTTGGTTTTTGCCCCCTGAATTTAATATATAATTCCATAGGATCTTGAGTACCTCCCTTAGATAATATAAAGTCTTTGAATTTACGGGCTACTTTTTTATTGAAAATACCTTCTTTTTTAAAATAAGCAAACGCATCTGCGTCAAGCACTTCGGCCCATTTGTAGCTGTAATATCCTGCACTGTATCCTCCTTGGAATATATGGCTAAATGCAGTACTCATACAGGTGTTTGGGGTGTCTGGATATAACACTGTATCTCCAAAGGCGCTGTTTTCAAAGTCTTTTACAGAGGTTATCTTTGATGGGTCACTACCATGCCATGCCATGTCCAGCATACCAAAGCTAAGCTGTCTTAGGGTTTGCATACCTTCATGAAAAGTGGCAGAAGCTTTAATTTTTTCAATGAGCTCCATAGGTATTACCTCACCAGTCTTGTAATGGGTTGCAAATAACTCCAGAGTTTGTTTTTCATAGCACCAGTTTTCTAATATTTGACTTGGCAGTTCTACAAAATCCCAAGAGACATTGGTGCCACTTAGGCCTTTGTACTTAGTGTTTGCTAGCATTCCATGAAGGCCATGGCCAAACTCATGAAAAAGAGTAGTTACCTCATTAAAAGTCAATAAGGAGGGTTTTGTTGCAGTAGGTTTTGTGAAATTACAAACATTTGAGATGTGAGGTCTATCATTTATAACACCTTTTCCATCTGGAGTGTCTATTATTTGTTGGGGCTTGTAGCTTGTCATCCAAGCACCCCCACGTTTTCCAGCACGAGGATGAAAATCTGCATAAAAAATGGCAACAAGCATTCCTTGTGTATCTAGTACGCGGTAGGTTTTTACATCTTGATGATAGGTCTCTATGGTAGGGTCTTCTTTAAACTCAAGGTCAAACAATTTGTTGGCCACAGCAAAAACACCCTGTATTACGTTCTCCAATTTAAAATAGGGCTTTAGCTGCTCATCATCTAAACTAAATTTTTCTTGTTTTAATTTTTCAGCATAGTAAGCGCTATCCCATTTTTGTAACTGGTCTATCCCGTCAAGTTTTTTTGCAAAGGCTTCTAGCTCATCAAATTCTTTTTGAGCGGCCGGTCTTGCTTTTACTAACAATTCATTTAAAAAAGCATGCACCTTTTGTGGTGACTCTGCCATGCGCTCCTCTAAAACAAAATGTGCATGACTTTTATAACCAAGCAGTTGGGCTCTTTGGTGTCTTAGTTTTACAATATCTAAAACGTTTTGCTGGTTGTTTTGTGGGTTGTCTTGAAAGGCTCTAGCGCCAAATGCAAGGGATAGTTTTTTACGCAAGGCTCTGTTTTGAGCATATTTCATAAAGGGCACATAACTTGGGTAGTCTAGGGTTATAATCCAACCCTTCTTGCCTTTCTCTGTAGCCGTTTGTTTGGCAGCTTCTTTTGCTCCTTCGGGTAAGCCTGCAAGATCCTGCTCTTTGTCAAGCAATAATTCAAAGGCGTTTGTTTGGGCTAATACATTTTCACCAAAACGTAAACCTAGTTTAGAAAGCTGGGTATCTATGCTACGAAGTTGTGTTTTTTTATCCTCAGATAGATTGGCTCCATTTCTAGCAAATCCTTTGTATTGTTTTTCTAGCAACATCTGCTGCTCATCACTTAGCGCAAATGTTTGTTTGTTGTCATAGACGGTTTTTACTCTTTTAAAAAGGGCCTGGTTGAGCAGTAAATCATTAGAAAAATTTGATAACAGTGGAGAAACCTCTTGCGCTATTTGCTGGATTTGATCATTTGTTTCTGCGCTATTGAGATTAAAAAAAATACTTGTGGCTCTATCTAATGCCTTTCCTGTATTCTCGAGCGCCTCTACCGTATTTTTAAAAGTAGGTGTGTTTGGGTTTTTGGTAATAAGAGCTACCTCTTTTTTTGTGATATCAATAAGCGCTGTAATAGCGGGTAAATAATGCTCATTATTAATTTTAGAAAAAGGAGCTAGGTCAAAGGGTTGTAGTAATGGGTTATCCATAAAATAGGCTTATCAGGGGTAGTTGCTTAAAAAAGTGTGTTGTATAATTAGATTAACCTTAAAGATTTTTAGCGCTTTGTTCTACTTTTATTTTTAATCCCTCTTTGTAAGCAATTACTTTATCCAGTACACATGTGTCTGCAGTGCTAATAATTTGCGCGGCTAATATACCTGCATTTTTGGCTCCGTTTAAGGCAACAGTTGCTACTGGTACCCCGCCAGGCATTTGCAAGATAGACAACACTGAGTCCCATCCGTCGATGCTATTGCTTGACTTTACAGGCACTCCAATTACTGGCAGTGGAGATAAAGAAGCTACCATACCTGGCAAATGTGCTGCGCCACCTGCTCCTGCAATAATTACTTTAATACCACGAGTATGCGCGTTTTTACTAAAGTCAAATAGTTTTTCTGGTGTGCGATGTGCAGAAACGATATCTACTTCAATTTCTATATCAAAACCTTTTAGGATGTCTATGGCATCTTGCATTACGGGCATATCACTAGTGGATCCCATTACTATGGCTACTTTCATAATTATTTGCTTATTACTTTAATACGTTGCTTTACTTGTTGTGCAATCTCTCTTGCGGTATCAATATTTTCATTTACAATGGTAACATGGCCCATTTTTCTATAAGGGCGTGTTTGTTTTTTTCCGTAGATGTGTGGTGTTACACCATCCATGGCCATAATTTCTTCAATGTTTTGATATGCAACATCTCCAGTGTGGTTTTGTTCACCTACCAAATTTACCATAATACCACCTACTTTACTAGCGGTATTGCCAAGAGGTAGATCTAGAATAGCCCTGATGTGTTGTTCAAATTGGTTTGTATAACTAGCCTCAATACTGTAATGACCGGAGTTGTGTGGTCTTGGAGCTACTTCATTTACTATAATTTGATCATCATTTGTTTGAAACATTTCAACGGCAAGAAGACCTACATGCTCGAAGGCTTTGGAAACCTGTATGGCTATACTTCTAGCTTTTGCAGCTACTTTGTCATCAATTCGGGCAGGGCAAATAACATACTCTACTTGGTTTGCCTGAGGATGAAATTCCATTTCAACAACAGGATATGTTTTTACCTGCGCACTTGGGTTTCTTACAACAATTACAGCAAGTTCATTTTTAAAAGCGACTAGGTCTTCTGTTATACAAGGGCAGTCTGGTAATACATCTAATGTTTGAGAATTTTTAATGACTTGAACGCCTTGTCCATCATAGCCGCCTGTACAGCTTTTCCAAACAAAGGGTAGTTTTAATTCTCCGGATGCTACTGCTTTTTTAACTAGTGCAATAGTCTCAAAAACAGAAAATGGAGCTGTGGGTATTTTATGAGTATCATAAAACTTTTTTTGCACTCCTTTGTCTTGAATGTTGCGCAGTGTTTTTGAACTAGGATATACTTTTTTTCCTTCTTTCTCTAAAGCCTCTAGGGCTTCTATGTTTACACCTTCTATCTCAAAGGTAAGTATGTCTACTTTTTTTCCGAAGGCATACACCGTATCATAATCCATTAGGTCTCCCTGTGTAAAGTGGTCACAGGCTATACGGCACGGAGCTTCAAGACTAGAATCTAGTACGTGTGTGGTGATGTCAAATTTGCGCGTTTCAT
>JABHYI010000015.1 GCA_018656255.1 Bacteroidota bacterium | reverse complement strand
GTTTAGTTTAAATAAATCTTGAGCGATTTTAATTTTTGAGGTTGCATGACGCTCAAAACTCAATAGAGCATCTGCAGTACTCATTCCTGTACCATTGTCTGTGACCTGTATTAGGGTTTTCCCTGCATCTTTAAGAACTAGCGTTATAACCGTAGATTTTGCGTCTATGGCATTCTCTAACAGTTCTTTAACTACAGAGGCCGGTCTTTGAACAACTTCTCCTGCAGCAATTTGATTTGCAACGTGGTCTGGTAATAATTGTATAATATCTGGCATTAGCTAGAGAATATTGATAGGTCAAAATCAATAATATATAAGAATATAAATATCAACACAGCCATTACTATTAATACTGTTTTATTAAAGGCTGTATTATTACGGTTACGGTTGTGAACCCTTGCATTTTGCCACTGCCCGGCATAGTCATTTTCATTGTAGGTGTCTGCGTAGGCATCAAACTTTGTGGTTTGCTTTGTATCTTCAACCCCTTGTTTTCCTTTGTAGTAACGTGGGGTATAGTTAAAGCGGTTGTTTGACTTTAACTTTTTTATAATGGTAAATTTTATAGGCCCCATACTTGCGTGCAATTACATCAAAGATACCTAAAAATAGAGTTTTGTTGTAGCCCAAAAGCTGACAATTTTTTAACAATATAAAATGTAGTGAAAACTAGGAGAAAGAGCACTAAAGGTCTTTAGAAAAATGTTTTAAAACCTATTTACAACACCCCTTAAAAGGAAGCATCTTTACGCAACTGAGCCATTTTTATGGCAGCTATAGCAGCCTCTACTCCTTTGTTACCGTGCGCCCCACCACTTCTATCGATGGCTTGTTGCATGTTATGATCTGTTAAAACACAAAATATAACTGGTATATCTCCTTGGATATTTAAATCTTTGATGCCCTGAGAAACACCTTGGCAAACAAAATCAAAATGCTTTGTTTGGCCCTCAACAACACTCCCTATAGCAATAACTGCATCTAGCATATCATAGCTTTGTGTCATTTTTTTACATCCGTAAATCAGCTCAAAACTTCCTGGCACATCCCACCGAACAATATTCTCCTTGATACCTCCACAATCTAATATAGCGTCAAAGGCACCTTGAAACATACCACCGGTTACCTCAGGATTCCATTGAGAAACAACAATCCCAAACCGAAAATTTTTCGCGTTTGGGATTGTTGCTTTATCATATACAGATAAGTTTGTATTTTTTGTTGCCATATAGTGTATCCACCAGAGTAGATTAATTTATTGCATTGCTTTTGCTTTGCTTAAATACGTTTTGGCTTTTACAGCCTCGGTAGCCTTAGGATATAATTCTGTGATACTTGTAAAATGAGCTACTGCTTTTACAGTATTTCCAGTTTCTAAAGCCACAATACCTGCTTTTAACAAAAAGCGAGGTGTTGTAAACTCATTATCCTGCATACTTGCAGCACTTTGGTAATACTCAAGAGCTTTATCCATTTGGTTTAATTGTACAAAAGCATCTGCGATAGCACCTTTAGCTAAAGGTCCTAGCATTGCATCATCGCTAGCAAAAGCGTCAAGATATGTAATAGCATTTTTGTAGTCATTAACATTTAAATAAGCTACTCCTGCATAATAGTTTGATACGTTGGCTGCTTTTGTACCACTATAGTTTTCTATGATGTCTAAGAAACCGTATTTACTATTTCCTCCATTAAGGGCAAGGTTGTATAAAGAATCACTTGCAACAGGCGCTGTTAGTGCCTGATCAAAGTACTCTTGTGCTTGGTACATCTCACTCATAGCCTCCTTCTCTTTAGGTTCTTGTATAACATTTACAAAACCTAAATAGGCCAATACAGTAAGTGCAATAGCACCTACAGCTATTAAAATACTTTTTTGGTTTTTCTCAACCCACTCTTCAGTTTTGTTAGCGGTTTCATCTAAGGTATTAAACACCTCAGCTGTTGTACTTTCTCCTTCTAAAAGCTCAGAATCATTAACTGCTTCTGACTTTGATTTTATTTTTCCGCCTCGTTTTTTGTACGTTGCCATAGATTGATTTTTTGTGTACCGCAAAAATAAAATTTTTATCAGAATATAAAAGCTAAAAGATTTGTTATTTTTCAATAATTTGCAGAAGGAAAAACAAGTCCAAAATACACACCTATTTTACTGTTAAATAGTCTGTAAACATCATATTACAATGCAATTAGAGCAACTTTCTTTACTTAACTATAAAAACTTTGAATCGCAGTCTTTCTCCTTCGATGCAAAGATAAATTGCTTTGTTGGGCAAAATGGAGTAGGAAAAACCAACGTATTAGACGCTATTTATCACCTATCCTTCGGAAAGAGCTATTTTAATCCCATTACGGGACAAAATATGCGCCATGGTACAGATTTCTTTGTTGTTGAGGGGAGTTATATAAAAAATGATAGACCAGAAAAAATCAACGTGAGTGCCAAACGTGGCAGTAAAAAAATATTAAAACGCAACGCTAAAGTCTATGAAAAATTTAGTGAGCATATTGGTTTTCTGCCCCTTGTAATGATTTCTCCCGCAGATCGTGATTTAATTGTGGAAGGTAGTGACACGAGAAGAAAATTTATAGACGGTGTGATTTCTCAGGCAGACCCATCCTACCTGCAGCATTTAATTAACTATAACAAAGTACTCCTGCAGCGTAATTCTTTGCTAAAATATTTTGCTGCAAACCAGACGCACAATCAAGACACACTAGATATTTATGATGAACAACTTACACAATATGGTACTGTTATATTTGAAAAAAGAGCTGCATTTCTAGAAGAATTTTTACCTATATTTTTGGCCCGCCATAAAGTAATTAGTAATAGTGCAGAAGAAGTTTCTCTTATATACAAAAGCCAACTAGAAGACGCCACACTCCTAAGTTTGTTGAAAAACAATATCTCCAAAGATAAAATGATGCAGTATACTGGCTTTGGAATTCATAAAGATGATTTGATTTTTGAGATAGATGGTCACCCTATTAAAAAATTTGGTTCTCAAGGCCAACAAAAATCATTTTTAATTGCGTTAAAATTAGCCCAGTTTGACTTTATAAAGAAATTAAACGGAGTCACCCCTATCCTACTTCTGGATGATATTTTTGACAAACTAGACCAACAGCGTGTTGCTCAAATAATAAAATTAGTGCATGATGACAGCTTTGGACAAATTTTTATTAGTGACACACATGCCCAAAGAACAGAAGCTGTTGTAAAAGAAATTCACAAAAGCTATATGCTTTTTAAATTATAGAAGATGAAAAAGTATCTATTTATTGGTTTGTTAGTGTTTGTATCCACAAGCTTTTTTGGCTGTCAGCAAAACACCAAAGAGCTTAAAGAAAATCTTTCTGGCTATTGGGAAATTAAAAAAGTAACCACACTGGAGGGAGAAACAAAAGAATTCAAAATTAGTACTACTGTAGATTATATTACTGTAGATGGAAATTTCGGCAAACGCACCAAGGTAAGCCCGCAATTAGATGGTAGTTTTAAAAACAATGGTGCCACAGAATCTTTTACCATAGATGGATCATCAGGTGAGCTGGTCTTGAGGTATCAAAACCCAGAGAGTATGTGGGTTGAGAAAGTGAAGGATGCTACCAAAGAGAAATTGCGTATTGTAAACAAACAAGGCAAAGAATATATTTACAAGCGTTTTGAGAAATTTAATTTTTAATAAATATCAATAAATACCACTATAAATCATGGCAAAAAGAAACACAGAACAGGCTACCATTGGTGATGTGCTAAAAGCTTTTATTGGTAAAGGAAAACTTGCAAAAGGCTTAGATAAAGTAGATGCTAAAAATGCTTGGTTAAAGGTCATGGGCCCAGGAGTTGCTAATTATACTACAGAGGTGATCTTGGAGAGAGATATTTTATATGTGCAATTAAGCTCTTCAGTGCTTAGAGAAGAACTGAGTTATGGAAGAGAAAAAATAATTCGTCTTTTAAATGAGGAATTGGGGAAAAACTTAATTGACAAAGTAGTTCTTAGATAAATTTAATAGTTACTAAATTAAAAAAAGCCGTTTATCATAAAGATAAACGGCTTTTGTAATACGGTATGTTTTAGTACTAAAACATCTCTCTACCTGAGAAATGAAAGGCTCCTTCAATAGCAGCATTTTCATCACTGTCACTTCCATGAACAGCATTTTCTCCCATAGAGGCAGCATATAACTTACGGATGGTACCCTCAGCAGCATCTGCTGGATTGGTGGCTCCAATTAAGGTTCTAAAGTCTGCAACTGCATTATCTTTCTCTAAAATAGCTGCTACAACAGGACCACGTGTCATGTACTCAACCAACTCTCCATAAAATGGACGCTCGCTGTGTACTGCGTAGAATTCCTGCGCATCTTGCGTAGTCATGTGGGTTAATTTCATAGCAACGATTCTAAAACCTGCTGCGTTTATTTTGTCTATAATAGCTCCAATGTTTCCTTTTTCAACACTGTCAGGCTTTAACATTGTAAAGGTTCTGTCTGTTCTCATAATTTTATTAAATTTTGTGCAAAAATAAACTTTTATGTTGCAATTTTAAACACAATAGCAAAAAAGTAACATTATTAACAATTATTTAAAATTACAGGAGTTATACTTAACTCATTTTTTTGTCTGAAATGAAACACAAAAAGGCCTATCTAAAGGATTTACATAACAAAATAAAATGAAAACACATTTCATTCAAATATAAAGGAAAATGAAAAACCTACAATTTATCTACTAAAAACGAATGAACTCTTAAAATTTCTGAAGTAGATATTGTTATTAATTGTATCTTCGTAGCCTATGAACACAGCTCTAACTACTCAAGTAAAAGAACTTCTTTCTGCACCAAAAAATTGTGTAATTATTGGGCATAAAAACCCAGACGGCGATGCTGTAGGCTCTTGCCTTGGTTTAGATTTATACTTAAAATCTATAGGTCAAAAAAGTCAAGTTGTAATGCCAAATGATTTCCCTGATTTTTTAAAATGGCTCCCAAGCACCGATACTATTTTTAATTTTGAAAAACAAAACACACAAGCCCTTCTAGCTATTGAAAATGCTGATGTAATCTTTACCCTAGATTTTAATTCTTTGAGCCGTGTGGGAGAAATGCAAGCTACCTTAGAGAAAAGCGAGGCTGCCTTTGTGATGATAGATCACCATCAACAACCTGACAATTACGCCCTTATAACCTACTCTGACACTACCATGGGGTCTACCTGTGAGATGATATTTCATTTTATTACCGCTCTTGAAGGCCAACAACATATTACTCCACAAATTGCGACCCTTTTGTACACAGGCATTATGACAGATACTGGCTCATTTAGGTTTCCATCTACTACAGCCGTCACACATAGAGTAATAGCCTCTTTGATAGAACATGGAGCCAAAAATGCTGAAATCCATCAAAACGTATATGATACCAACTCTAGTTCTAGGATAAAACTGCTTGGTGTTGCCCTAGACAATCTAGTAGTACTTGAAAAGTATCATACTGCCTATATTACCATATCCCAAAAAGAACTTGATGACAATAATTTTAAAAAGGGCGATACAGAAGGCTTTGTAAATTATGCGCTATCTGTATTGGGTATCGTTTTTGCTATTATTTTTATTGAAAATAAGCAAGAAAATATTGTGAAGATTTCACTTAGAAGTAAAGGTGATTTTTCTGTAAATGAATTTTCAAGAACTCACTATAATGGTGGAGGACATACCAATGCTGCAGGAGGAAGAAGCCTGTTATCTCTAAAAGATACGGTAACTCAATTTACTAGTATATTACCCAATTACAAAGATCAATTATAATATGATGCGTACTTTTATTGTATATTCCTTGCTTATTTTTTTGACAACAAGTTGCCAAAGCCCACAAACGAGAACTCCTGTTAAAACAACATCTGGAAGTTTTATAGAGGCCTCTGTTGCGCGTAACAAACGAATATACGAGCAAGAGAAGGCTATTATACAAGCATTAATCAAAAAAGACAGCCTGCGAGAATACATCGCAACAGAAAGTGGATTTTGGTATACCCTAACTCAAAAAGGTAGTACAACATCAAACCAAAAACCTGCCATTGGAGATCTTATTACTTTTACCTACAACGTGAAAGACTTAGAGGGAAATGTTATAGTTTCAGCTTTAGAAAACGGAGTTCAGACCTACAAAGTAGATCAATCAAACCAAGATTTAATTTCTGGAATTAGAGACGGCGTAAAATTATTAAGCCCTGGAGAAAAAGCCACTTTTATATTTCCATCATACAAGGCCTACGGTTACTACGGCATTGAAAAAAAATTAGGAACCAACGAACCTATTACCAGTGATATTACATTATTATCAATAAATCAAAATCAATAAATTTAGTTCAATTATCATGAAAAGAATCTCATTAGTACTATTATTAGCATTGACAATTGGGTCATGCCAAAACAAATATCCAGATCTTCCAAACGGGGTATATGCAGAAGTTATAACAAACAAAGGAACCTTTGTTGCAAAACTATACAACGAGGCTACCCCCCTTACAGTTGCCAACTTTGTATCACTAGCACAAGGAACCAACCAAATGGTTGATGACAAACACAAAGGAAAAAAGTTTTATGACAGTGTTATATTTCATCGAGTGATAAAAGATTTTATGATTCAAGGAGGAGATCCAACAGGAACAGGCTCTGGAAATCCTGGATATAAATTCCCTGATGAAATTGTACCAGCGCTTGTCCATGATAGAAAAGGTATCTTATCTATGGCAAATAGTGGCCCTGCCACCAATGGTAGCCAATTCTTTGTGACACTTAAAGAAACACCATGGTTAAACGGTAAACACACCGTTTTTGGTGAAGTTGTAGAAGGTATTGAGATAGTTGACGCTATTGGCCTGGTTGATGTGCAACCGCAAAGCAATAAACCCCTAGACGATGTAATGATCAAAACGGTAAATATCATTAACAAAGGAGGACAGAAAATCACTTCTTTTACAGATGCTATGACGAAGGTT
>JABHYI010000163.1 GCA_018656255.1 Bacteroidota bacterium | reverse complement strand
TACGTTAAAAGAGTTATATCCAGAGATACCTATACCACTAGATCATAAGGATCCCTACACGCTTTTAATCGCGGTTTTGCTTTCTGCCCAAAGCACAGATGTGAGGGTTAATAAAATAACACCCTTGTTGTTTAAAGAGGCAGATAACCCTTATGATATGATTAAACTCTCTATAGATCAAATAAGAGAAATCATAAGACCTGTAGGACTTTCTCCTGCCAAAGCAAAAGGGATTCATGGCTTATCTCATATATTAATTGATAAACACCATGGAGAAGTTCCTAATGATCTAGAGGCGCTTGAGGAGCTTCCTGCCGTAGGTCACAAAACTGCGAGTGTTGTAATATCTCAGGCCTTTGGAGTTCCAGCATTCCCGGTAGATACCCATATTCATAGACTTTTATATAGATGGGGATTCACTAATGGTAAAAATGTAACACAAACAGAGAAAGATGCTAAAAGACTTTTCCCAGAAGCTGTTTGGAATGATTTACACCTTCAAATTATCTGGTATGGTCGTCAATATTGCCAAGCTAGAGGTTGGGATTTAGAAAAAGATAGAATCACCAAAACTATTGGAAGAAAAACGGTACTAACTGAATATTACAAGAAAAAGAAGAAATAAAAAAAAGCCCTGAAATAGTTATTTCAGGGCTTTTTGGTTTTAGTTTAAAAGTGTTTTAAACGTTAGGTTTTGATATTCTAAAACTCTTAGCGCTTTAGAGTAATTTAAAAGAAATGTTATTGTTTCTTGTTTTGGAACCATGTTTTTGTTCACCTGTCCAGAGGGTGAAGATCTTGAGTATAATTTTTGCATACAATACTTGTTTAGAGGTTAATCTTAACAATTAACGATGCAAAATTTAATTTATTGTATTAGTCTGTCAATACAATGTTATGTTTATCAATTACTTTACGCAAATTAATGAGCGCATATCTCATTCTTCCCAGAGCTGTATTAATACTCACACCAGTTTGCTGGCTAATCTCTTTAAAGCTCATGTCTTTATAAATACGCATCATCAGCACTTGTTTTTGATCTTCAGGAAGCTCATCTACAAGACGTCTCACATCAGAGGCTATTTGTCCTTTAATGATTGTATTTTCTGCATTTAATGCATTGTCAGAAAGCACAGAGAAGATGTTGAAATCTGTATTGTTTTCAAACTTCGGCATGCGGTTATTCTTTCTAAAGTGGTCAATCACCAAATTATGTGAAATACGCATTACCCAAGGCAAGAATTTTCCTTCTTCGTTATACTTACCTCTCTTTAAGGAATTAATGACTTTGATAAAGGTGTCTTGAAAAACATCTTCAGCTACATCTCTATCAAAAACCTTTGAATAGATAAAACTATAAATTCTTTGCTTGTGTCTTGTAATAAGGGTGGAAAGGGCAGACTCGTCTCCTTGTAGGTATGAGGTTACTAAAACCGCATCTGTAGCTTTGCTTTTTTTCATATCAGTACTTTTTAAAGTGAACAACTAAAAAGTTAGGGTCAAGTAGTTGTTATCGTAAAATTAAAAAAAGTAGAAATACGCTATAGGCAATGATTTTAGTTTACATCGTTGTAAGCCGTAAATATAAGTACATTATGTTTACAATTCAAAATAAATAGGACGTTTTTATTAAAAATAACTTAAAACTCGCTGCTTTGTGTGATACAAATAGCATTATGTTATCTTTGTGAAAACCACGATTTAACAAGGCTTTACATTGAAAACCCAACCACTAGACCCAAAAGAAAACATCATTATAAAAGGTGCTAAGTTACACAACCTTAAAAACATAGATGTTGTTATTCCTCGCAACAAACTCGTTGTAATCACTGGACTTTCTGGAAGTGGTAAATCTTCATTAGCCTTTGACACTTTATACGCTGAAGGTCAAAGAAGATATGTAGAAAGCCTATCGAGTTATGCAAGACAGTTTCTTGGAAGGCTTAACAAACCTAAGGTAGATAGTATCAAAGGTATCTCTCCTGCCATCGCTATTGAGCAAAAAGTAAATTCGACAAATCCTAGGTCTACTGTTGGTACCTCAACAGAGATTTATGACTATCTAAAATTATTATTTGCCCGTATAGGAAAGACTTACTCTCCGGTAAGTAATTTGGAGGTTAAAAAAGATACGGTTTCAGATGTTATAAAATATATCAAAACATTTCCTTTGAATAGTAAACTCCTTTTGTTGGCCCCTATTGTGCTGGAAAAAGGGCGCACCTTAGACAATAAAACCAAAGCATTAGCTCAACAAGGCTTTGCGCGAGTAAAACTAGACAGCAAAGTACTTCGTATTGATGAGCTGAAAGATAATTTGACTCCCAAAAGCATTCAACTAGTTATTGACCGTGTTATTTTGAAAGAGGATGAAGATTTTTATAACCGCCTAGCAGATGCCATTCAAATGGCTTTCTATGAAGGAAAGGGAACCTTATTTATAGAGCATCTTGGGAGCAATAAAATTTCAGAATTCAATAATAGGTTTGAGCGAGATGGCATGACTTTTACAGAGCCTAATGTACATCTTTTTAGTTTTAATAATCCCTTTGGCGCATGCCCTACCTGCGAGGGTTATGGAGATGTAGTTGGTGTAGATCAAGATTTGGTGATTCCAAACACTAGTTTATCTATTTATGAGAATGCAATTTTTCCTTGGCGGGGAGATAGCATGGGTTGGTATAGAGATCAATTGGTAAATAGTGCCTACAAATTTGATTTTCCGATACATAAACCTTGGTTTGAGCTCACTAAGACGCAACAGCAATTAGTTTGGGATGGTAATGAGCATTTTGAAGGGCTGCACAGTTTTTTCAAATACCTAGAGAGTAAGAGTTATAAAATTCAGAACAGAGTAATGCTCTCTCGCTATAGAGGTAAAACAATTTGCGCCTCTTGTAATGGTAATCGTTTAAAGGCAGAGGTTGGTTATGTTAAAATTGCCAATACCTCCATACAACACTTAGTTGGGCTGCCTCTAGAGGAGTTGGCTGCATTTTTTAAAAAATTACAGCTAGATGCCCATGATACCACTATTGCCAAACGCTTGCTTGTAGAGATTAACAACAGGCTCTCTTTTTTACTTGATGTTGGCCTCTCTTATCTTACACTCAACAGAAAAAGCAATTCACTCTCTGGAGGAGAATCACAGCGTATTAATCTGGCCACATCCCTTGGAAGTAGCCTTGTAGGTTCTATGTATATTCTAGATGAACCAAGTATTGGTTTACATCCAAAAGATACAGAAAGACTCATAAAGGTATTAAAGTCTTTAAGAGATTTAGGGAATACTGTTATTGTGGTAGAGCACGATGAAGATATCATGAAACATGCAGATCACATCATTGATATTGGCCCCGAAGCTGGTAGTTTTGGAGGTGAGGTTGTTGCCACAGGAACCTATAAACAACTCTTAAAGTTGGACTCACTAACGGCCGGTTATTTAAACCATACTTTAAAGATAGAGGTTCCAAAAAAACGTAGAACTTTCTCCAATGCAATAGAGATAAAAGGAGCTAGAGAACATAACCTTCAAAACATTGATGCTACCTTCCCTATAGGGCTTTTCACAGCAGTTACCGGAGTCTCTGGAAGTGGAAAAAGTACACTCGTCAAAAAAATATTGTATCCCGCCCTTCAGAAAAAAATTGGTGCTCAAGCAAATAAGCCTGGACAGTTCTCTAGCATAGAAGGAGATTTCTCAAGCATTAACACTGTTGAGTTTATTGATCAAAACCCAATTGGGCGCTCTAGTAGATCAAACCCTGTTACCTACATCAAGGCTTATGATGACATACGGAGCCTTTTCGCAAAACAAAAACTAAGTGATATCCGGGGCTACAAAACCAAACACTTTAGTTTTAATGTTGATGGAGGAAGGTGTGATACCTGTAAAGGTGAAGGAGAAATTACCATCGAAATGCAATTCATGGCAGATGTAAATCTGCAATGTGATGTTTGTAATGGCAAGCGATTTAAAAAAGAAGTACTCGAGGTAAAAGTAGGTGATAAGAATATTGATGACATTTTAACCCTTACGGTAGATGATGCTATTGAATTTTTTAAAGCTCAGGAGCAAAAAAGAATTGTTACAAAACTTCAACCTCTTCAAGATGTTGGTCTTGGATATGTTAAACTTGGACAAAGCTCCTCTACCCTATCTGGTGGAGAAGCTCAGCGCATCAAACTAGCTTCTTTTCTAGTAAAAGGAATTACCAAAGAAAAAACCTTGTTTATTTTTGATGAACCTACCACTGGCTTACACTTTCATGATATTAAAAAACTCTTAGCCTCTTTTTATGCCTTACTAGAAAAAGGACATACTCTTATTGTTGTAGAACACAATATAGATTTAATAAAATGTGCAGATTATATTATTGACCTAGGTCTTGAAGGAGGTAGCAAAGGAGGCCAAGTTATGGTTCAAGGAACTCCTGAGAAAGTGAGCGCTCATAAAAAATCATACACTGCCAAATACCTAAAAG
>JABHYI010000017.1 GCA_018656255.1 Bacteroidota bacterium | reverse complement strand
TGAATCTGTATGTGTGTCTAATTTTCCAAGATATATAGGGTTTACTGGGTCGTCAATATTTAAAAATGCAGTACCATTATTTAAACCAATTAAGGCATATTCAGAACCTGTATCTGGATCTGTCCAACCCCATGAATCATTAGCGTTAGTAGCATCAAACTCTGAAACTGTCATTTCAGAAAGAAGATCATACCCATTACATGGGTAAACTCCTGCCATTCCATTCTCGCAGGGTGTTTGACCATATACAAGGGTAACAAAACACAGTAAAAGTAAGGGTGTAAATTTTTTCATACTAATTTTTTTTTTAGCAATATGACTCTATTTTTATTGAAAACCTAGAGTTTAAACTCACATTAATATCATAAGACAAAAATTCGGCAAACACTCAAGAAGAACCAAAACAATACTATTTATCTATTTTTAAATGCACAACATCTTTAAGATATGCGTTTAAATACTCACTACACTTTTTAGCACCCGAGTTTGTGAGATGATCTGCATCTCTTAGGTCTTGTTTTTCAAACAAAGTGTCTGTGCTTAAATCCAAGTAAAAAACAGTATCATTTACCCCAGACAAAGAAGTAAGAACAGATTTAATTTTTTCTTTTTTCTCTGTATCAAGCAAATTATAATAGGTAGGATATACTGGCATTTCTAGTAAAACAACAGCAACCTCATACTTTTTACACAAGGCAATGATTCTTTGTAATCTTGCGGTGTTGCGTTTAAAATCTAGACTGTTATCCTCATGCTTATTGGCAATAACAAAAGAGATTGCATCTTTATCTTTCACAATATAAGATGCATCCTGCATGCCGTATCCAAGAGGTGTTGCGTTTACTATGGTATAATTTTCATGATACTTTTGCACCAAAGCCATTGACTTATCAAAACGTTGTATGAGTGCCATGCTATAACGTTGGGGATTCCAAAAAGAAATGCTTGGCGCCGTAATTCCCATATTATGATGATAAAAATACTTGCGCCAATTACTCTCCAAGGCATTGTCTTTGGCAGAGAGCGTAAAATAACTAATGTTTATAAACACAGTCTTAAGTGCTGGTAAATTTGAAATGTGTTTTTCTAGAAGTAATTCATCAGTAAGTAAAGACTGGCTGATATTTGAAAGATTAAACGTAGGGTCTTTAAAATACGCAGGATTTATTCCATAAAAAGCGTGCGAATCTCCCATGATCAATGTCTGGACATCTGGAGCTACTTTTTGTAATTGCTGGTCTTTATAACTATAGTTATTAGGTACCTGCCTGTCAAAAACTTCAAGGGCAAGCCACACCAAAAAAAATGGGAGTAAAAACAAGGCTATTTTTAAATACAGTCTACGCATTAAAATTGAAAATAAATAAAGGGTTGTAAATCACCGGCAAAGTAAAATATAGCAAAGCATACCAAATAGTATATACAATACCTAATGGGTCTTGATACATGAGACACATCAAGCACATGCGCTCTATGGCGTTGTAGCCACTCACAAATCATGTATAGAAAAACAAACAAAAGTGCACTTCTTGATACCATTGGCATGGTAAAAAGACTTGATGAGAATATAATATCTATGTAGCCAAAAGCATCTGTTATAGTTGGAGCTCTAAAGAAAACCCACGCTAAAACTACCATTGTAAAAGTGGCTCCTATATTTAATAATTGACGCCAAAGTGCAACTGGCGCACTTGGCCTATGGGCTTTATATTTCTTATGTAGAACGATTACAGGAATTACAAAAAGAGCATGAATACCACCCCAAAAAACAAAGGTTAAATTAGCGCCATGCCACAGGCCGCTAACCAAAAAAACAATCACAATATTTAATACCAATCTACCTTTAGACACTCTGCTGCCTCCCAGTGGTATATAGACATAATCTCTAAACCAGCTAGAGAGTGAAATATGCCAACGTTTCCAAAATTCTGACATGTTTTGAGACAAATAAGGAAAATTAAAGTTTTTCATCAAATCAAAACCCAGCAAGCGAGAGCTACCAATAGCAATGTCACTGTAACCAGAAAAATCACCATAAATTTGAAAAGCAAAAAATACAGCACCAGCAAATAAGGTGCTTCCAGATTGTGTTGGGTAAGAATCAAATATTTGATTTGCTAGTAGGGCGCAATTATCTGCAATTACCATTTTTTTAAACAAACCCCCTAGTATAAGCCTTAAACCATCCACCTGTTTTGAGTACTCAAATTTTCTTTTCTTAGCAAACTGAGGCAACAATCTAGAAGCGCGCTCTATGGGCCCCGCCACTAGTTGAGGAAAAAAGGACACAAACGCAAAAAATGCAACAATGTTTTTGGTAGGTGTTATTTTCTCTTTGTACAAATCTATGGTGTAACTAAGTGTCTGGAAGGTGTAAAAACTAATTCCTACGGGCAGTATAATTGAAATACTAGTAGGTTGTATCTGTGTTCCGAAAAATGAAAATACGCTGGTAAATGTGTCTATAAAAAAATTAAAATACTTGAAGGTAAATAAAAGACCCAGGTTAAATAGCACAGAGAAACCCAGTAGGTATTTTTTATATTGTTGCGATAACGGTTTATTAAACCGCAGCCCAATGGTATAATCTACCAAAGAACTTAAAAATATAAGTCCTAAAAAACGCCAATCCCAACAGGCATAAAAAAAATAGCTTACAAGAACAATAAAAATATTTTGAAGTCTAAGGGAATTTTTAAAAACACTCCAGTACAATAGCAGCACTATTGGTAAAAAAACAGCAAAGTCAACGGTATTAAATAGCACAGCAAATGTTTAAAAACGATACTATCAAATATATTATATATTAGCCTAACAAAAACACCTTATCAGTAAAGAAAAATGCTGTACTTTTAAACAAATAAAATACCAACATCATGAAAACGTCAACTCTTAGCCTGCTGCTACTAATAGTTAGTCTCTCTTGTGGGGCACAAAATAACCTCTCCTCTATTACACAGAAAAATGGAATGATTGGCATAGGCACCAACACTCCAGACCAAAAACTTACGGTTAAAGGAAAAATTCACACCCAAGAAGTATTGGTAGATCTCAACGGAGCAGTTGCTCCAGATTATGTGTTTGAAATGTATTACAAGGGATACTCTGCCCTAAAGGGTGACTACCGCATGCTTGATTTAAAAAGCCTTGAGGCGTTTTTAAAACAAAATCATCACCTTCCAGAGATTCCAAGCGCTCAAAAATTAAAAGAAGATGGTCTTGAACTAAAAAAAATGAATTTGCTATTACTTCAAAAAATTGAGGAACTTACCCTCTACACCCTGCAGCAGCAAAAACAGCTTGATGCATTGCAAGGTCAAGTACAACTTTTAACCAAACAAGAGTAATGAAACCCATTGCAATGATCTTATTGCTTTCATGCTTTTGGCAGGGCTGGTCTCAACAAAACTCAGAAGATACTGAGCGCCTGTATTTTCATGTAAATATCTCTAATGCACAGACCCTAATAATCACTGAAAAAAAAGACAATACCATTGCTGTATTAAGCATGGCTAGTGATAGGGAAACCCAAATTTATGCAAGCCACAAGATATTTCGGTTTAAAAAAGCATACCCAAACACCAAACGTGATCTGTTAAAAACAGTGTATACCATAAGTACAGACAATCCAGAATTACTAGGTTCACTTCAATATAATTTTCCAGACAAATACACCCGTGTTGGTCAATTCTTTACCACAGAAAATGCCTACTATCCTAATGATTATGGTACCACAAGCCCTGTTGAAAACCTTGGAGCTCCCTACCCTGCTTATGATCTTGACATGATTATGGCACCAGAGGCTTGGGGTATAACACGCGGAAACAGCCAAGTAATTGTGGGTATTTCGGACGCTAAAATAGATTCTTTGGATCCAGATTTTAAAGGCCGCATTCGCAATTACCTAAAATACTCCAATGCAACCAAAGGCCTTAAATGCGCGCATGGATCTAGTGTTGCTGCCATTGCTGTTGCCACCATGGATAATGGCTATGGTAGGGCTGGTATTTGCTCCAATTGTGATGTTATAGCCAATGGCTACGGAAATTTTAACGACATCGAGCAGCTTGTTGCTGCTGGCGCCAAAGTGATTAATGCCAGTTGGGCAAAATGCACTATGGGTGGAAAATACAAAGAAAACATTCAAGAACGCATTAAAGAAATGTATGATGATGGCATTATAATCGTGGCTGGTGCTGGAAACGGAACAGACTGTAATAAAGATGGCAAAAAACTGGGAGACTCGCTTTATCCTGCATCCTTTGAAAGAGTAATTTCTGTATCTGGGGTGTACACCATAAACAGAGAAACAACAGATCAGGTATTTGAACATGAAGGAAGAAACTTAACCAAACAAGTAAAAGACAGAAGAGCTGGTTATTTTTATGTTTCAGACCAAGGCACCCTTACACCTACAGAAATTGAAAAAGGAGTACAAATGAACAAGGCTGTAGATTTGGTAGCCCCAAGAGAGGGCTATTTATTAGGCCATGATATTTGCGGAGAGAAAACCCTCTACGGCGGCGCTTCTTCAAGTGCTGCTCCTGTTGTAACTGGTATAATTGGCCTAATGTGGTCTGTAAATTACTGTTTGAGTTCTTATGAGGTAGAAAGTATTTTAAAGCTATCTTCAAAAGGGGTTGAAAACCTCACAGGTAATGAGCCTTACAAAGGCCTAATGGGCGCTGGAAGAGTGAACGCCTACCGAGCTGTTAAGATGTCTGAGCAGATGAAAGACCCTTTGGCTACTGTGGGTATAAGTAACCGAGATTTTTACAGATTTGATTTTACCCTCTCTAGTGCACAAAATAGTATAGAAATTAAAAACCAAACCTTTAGAGAAGATGCCACGGTAGATTTTAAAGCAAAAAATCAAATTATTTTAAAACCAGGAACCTATTTAAAACCCAATACAAATGGTTTTATAAAACTAGCTATTGATCCAAACATTAGCCCCAAGCAGTGCAGACCATCTCCCATTAAAAAGTATGCATCTTATAAAGAAGATAACTAACACTTTCTATTATATTTGTTAAAAAATACTAGTACATGTCTCAAGCAGTTTTAGAACTTACAAATGCCTCCATTTTTCAAAAAGAAAATTTAATTCTTGATGATGTGTCTATACGCATAGAAAAAGGGGAGTTTGTATACCTTATTGGTAAAACTGGAACTGGTAAAAGTAGTTTTATGAAAACCCTCTACGGTGATTTACCTTTAAGCAAAGGAGATGGTACTATTGTAGGGTATGATTTGGGCACTTTAAAAGAAAATGACATTCCGTTTTTAAGAAGAAAACTAGGGGTAGTATTTCAAGATTTTAAATTACTAAATGACCGCACCGTTAAAGACAACTTACTTTTTGTGTTAACCGCCACAGGTTGGAAAGACAAGAAAGAAATGAATCTTAAAATTGATCAGGTGTTAGATAAAGTTGGTATGAAATCCAAAAACTTAAAATATCCCTATGAGTTATCTGGCGGAGAACAGCAGCGCATTGCCATTGCAAGAGCCTTGTTAAACGACCCAGAACTTATACTAGCAGATGAGCCTACAGGTAATCTAGATCCTCAAACTAGTGTTGAAGTTATGGAGGTCTTGCAAGAGATTAATAATAATGGCAATACCATTTTAATGGCTACACATGATTATGCCCTGCTATTAAAATACCCATCAAAGACCTTAAAGTGTGACCAAGGACAATTATTTGAGGTAGTACAAAAAACAGTGTAGCACAAAACTACCTTTTCACTCCTTGCTTGTTAATCCAGTTAACATACTGTTTTTTATTTCGGTTATGGGCAGATAGTGTTTTAGCAAATTTGTGATATCCAAAATTCTCAACATCTGCAACCATAAAATAAAAGCCGTGTTTTTTATAGTTTAACACCCCATCTATTGCAGAAACATCTGGCATGGTAATAGGCCCGGGTGGTACTCCAGAATATTTATAGGTATTGTAGGGTGAGGCAATTTTTAAATCTTTAAACAAGACACGTTTTATTACTTGTTTAAAATTATTTTCAGTCTTCTTTTTGGCAAAAATCACCGTAGGATCTGCCTGTAACAACATACCCTTTTTTAATCTATTTAGATACAAGCCAGCCACCATTGGCCTCTCCTGTATCATAGCCGTTTCTTTTTGTACAATAGCCGCCAATGCCATTACTTGATCTTTTGAGAGAGAGATTGCTTTGGCTTTGGATACTCTAGAGGTATTCCAAAAGGCATTGTACTCTTTAAGCATTTTCTGGCAAAATGCTTTAGGGCTTGTATTCCAATATACCTCATAGCTATTTGCAATGTACATGCCAAGAGCAGTATCTTGAGTAAACCCAGATACCTTTAAAAAATCTACGTCCAACATGGCATCTAGTAAAGAGGCACTATCTAACTCTATTTGTTTGGCTAGATGTCCAGCAAGAT
>JABHYI010000180.1 GCA_018656255.1 Bacteroidota bacterium | reverse complement strand
GGCTACTCTGGGCTTGTCTTAACGTAGGTTTATTTCTAGCGCTTTATCAATCTTTGGGTTTGCGGCAGGGCTCTGCTCTATGTTTTGTTGCTGCTCAACAACAACATTACTTTGTGTAGCATCCAACAACCCTGCCAAGGAGATAATTAGAGCTAAGCTTGCTGCAACGCCGGCAGTTCTCCACCATATAGCAATAACACGATCTTTCTTGTCTTTTTCTAAACGCGCCTGTACCTTATCCCAAACATGAGAAGGCGGATCCGCCTGGTGATTTGCGAATCGCTCGTTAAAGAGTTGATCTATGTTCTTTTTTTGTTTCATAGGTTTGCCGGTTTTTCAGCAACGTATTTAACTTTAAATATTATTTTTATTATACTCGTCAATCTTTGTTTTTAAAATCCCTCTTGCCCTAGCTAAATTAGATTTTGAGGTTCCATCACTAATTTCTAGCATTTCTCCAATTTCCTTATGAGAATACCCATCCATAACATACATGGTAAACACCAGTCTGTATCTTTGGGGCAACTCTTGAATAATACTAAGCAAATAATCAAGGGGCAGGCCGTTATCAACAACATCTTCACTGGCAGTATCCTCAATTTGCGCTTCGTCATTTATAGCAAACACCTTTTGTTTTCTATATTTTTGAAGAACAGTATTTACTGTAATTCTTTTTATCCAACCCTCAAAAGAGCCTTTTTCTTTAAACTGCTCTGCCTTATTAAAAATAGTAATAAAAGCATCTTGCAAGCTGTCCTCTGCCTCTACCTTATTGGGAGAGTATCGCAAACAAATAGAAAACAACACACCACTGAAGCGTTTGTATAACTCTGCTTGCGCTTTAGCGTCCTTCTTTTTACAGCCTTGTATGAGTTGGTCTAAAGTCAAATGTAGTTGCCTGGGTTTGTTAGCATTTGTTTTACACAAAAAGCTCAAAATCATTGGTTTCTACACCAACTAGATGCTTGATTGTGAAGAGGGTTGCGTGGCGTTATTTTATTTGTAAAACAGTAGCGCCACTATAACGACCTAAATAAGATTTTAATATACTCTCTTTAATATTATTTAAAAAAAGCATTTACCTAAAAATAAGTCATTAAAACCAGCAAAAGATACTAAAATAAAAACAGGGTTTGATTTTATGTTAAACCAAACCCTGTTTCAAAACATTTTTAATACCCCAATCAAGACAGTAAAGTTTGTCTAGATGTGCTCTAGGAGTTAGTTAGGCCTCTGCTAAGGCCTTAATACAGTCTTTTATTTTAATTTCTAGTTCTTCCATAAGCTCTGGGTTGTCTAGTAGCAATGTTTTTACCGCATCTCTACCCTGCCCTAGTTTGGTCTCGTCATAACTAAACCAAGATCCTGCTTTTTTTATAATTTCAAAATCTACACCCAGATCAATGATTTCTCCAACCTTAGAAATTCCTTTGCCGTACATGATGTCAAACTCAACCAATTTAAAAGGGGGAGCCACTTTATTTTTTACCACCTTAACACGCGTTTTGTTTCCTAAAACACTGCCATTTGTGTCTTTAATTTGAGTAGATCTCCTGATGTCTAAACGAACAGATGCGTAAAATTTTAATGCATTACCACCTGTTGTTGTTTCTGGGTTTCCAAACATCACACCAATTTTTTCTCGCAACTGGTTGATAAAAATTACCGTACAGTTGGTTTTAGATATTGATCCAGTTAGTTTTCTAAGCGCCTGAGACATTAAACGGGCGTGTAATCCCATTTTGCTATCACCCATTTCTCCTTCAATTTCACTTTTTGGCGTTAGTGCCGCCACAGAATCAATAACAATAATATCAATTGCTCCAGAACGAATTAGGTTGTCTGCAATTTCTAGGGCTTGTTCCCCATTGTCTGGCTGAGAGATGATTAAATTTTCAACATCCACGCCAAGGCTTTCTGCATAATATCTGTCAAAAGCATGTTCTGCATCAATAAAAGCCGCAATACCTCCTTTTTTTTGCGCTTCTGCTATTGCATGAATTGTTAAAGTGGTTTTTCCTGAAGATTCTGGCC
>JABHYI010000081.1 GCA_018656255.1 Bacteroidota bacterium | reverse complement strand
CTCCAAAACGTTTTTTTGCTTTAGTGATTTCTTTTTGAGCTTTATTTTCAAGTTTCTCTGCATGATCCTCAATCAAAACATCTGCGCGATATCTTTTTTTAGAGTCTTTGTTATCTATAAGCGGATCACTGAAGGCATCAACGTGACCAGAAGCTTTCCAGGTTTTTGGGTGCATTAGTATTGCGGCGTCTAAGCCCACAATATTTTGATGCATGTACACCATACTTTTCCACCAGTACTCGCGTATGTTCTTTTTTAATTCTACCCCATTTTGAGCGTAATCATACACCGCACTTAGCCCGTCATAGATTTCACTAGAACCAAAGATGTACCCATACTCCTTTGCATGAGAAATTACTTTTTTGAATTGATCTTCATTGTTTGCCATAGCACAAAAATATAAAAATCCACTGCCATATGATGGGCAGCAGATTTTATTTTTTAAGTATTTTTTGAAATCTTACTTTAACATGAGTGTTGTACTCCCAATTTGCCTCTGAGCATCAAAAATATTGATGGTATACAACCCCTTTAATACATCTTGGCCTGTAGTGCCTACAATTGCACATACATCAAGGGCTTTGTTTTCATAAAAAACAATTTCGCTTTTGCTGTAGGTTAGTAGATCTTGGCCAAAGGTGATGTTTGATTTATCTCCAATGATGTTATTATCAGGATTAATAACCTGGACATATAATACCCTATCTCCTGCCTGTGCCAAGGTATTTGGCGCTATGGTGTAACAAACCCTAATTTTATCTGCTCTACTGGCGCGCTTGGTTTGTTTTATTTTACCTCCCTTACGTACAATAATAGCCGTAGCATCTAGATTGGTAATACCAATCAAAGCACCTTTCTCTAAAGAGTTAAACAGTTGAGTATTTGCTGTTGTTACAGAGTCTACGACTTTAATAGTTTTATTTAAAACCGCGGTTGTGCTGTCTTTCTCTATGGCCAATCGCTGAGTGACAATTAGTAAACTATCTGCGCGTTTAAAGAGTTGTGTGCGCTCATTTTTTAAGCCTCTAACCTGGGCCTTGTATCTGTTAATTATAGAAAGATTGGCCTTGTAATTTTTGACAGAGTCTAGAAGTACTACAATGCGGTCTCTTGCGGCTATTAACTCATTGTCTTTAAGCTCATTGTCTTGCAAAATCTCATTGTAAGAAACAACAATGGCTTCCAGCTCTTTTTGAACCTCTGCTTTATCTGCCTCTAAAAAAAGTACTGTTTCTTTATTTTGCTGAATCAATGTATAGGTATACCCCGCTAAGGATACTAACAAAACCACCAATAGGCCTATTAAAATCTTTGCACGATTATTGTTACTGCTTTGAGTTGTCATGATGTGTGTTTGGTGTTAATTTATTACATTACAGATGCCAAAGGTACTAAAACTAAAAAGTAATGCTTAAGATACTCAACTCCCTTTTAGATCTTTTATTTCCAAAAATCTGCAATGGTTGTGGGGGAGTTCTCACTGCTCATGAACAAATTATTTGCACCACTTGTAGGCACCAGGCAACATTGGCTGGATTTCATATAACAAAGGCAGATACCCTAAAAAACATATTTTACGGCAGGGTGGCTATCCAAGAAGCAACCGCTCTTTTAAAGTTTCAAAAAAAAGGCATCACACAAACATTATTACACAATCTTAAGTATAAGAAGCAAGAAGAGATCAGCGCTTTTCTGGGCTACTGGCTTGGGGCAGAACTCTCAGAGATACCTGCCTATAAAAACATTGATGTAGTGGTTGGTGTGCCGCTTCACAAAGACAAACAAAAAGCGAGAGGGTATAACCAAGTAACAGGTTTTGGCAAGGCAATTGCCGAGGTTCTTGACATTGTTTATCTGGAAGATGTGCTGGTCAAGGTCTCAAAAACAGACTCACAAGTTTTTAAAACAAGGGGTAAAAGAATCCAAGACAACCAAGAATTTACCCTTATAAACTCAGCGAAGATTAAAGACAAGCACATTTTACTTGTTGATGACATTGTTACCACTGGAGCTACTTTAGAGAGTTGTGCTGTGCTATTACAACAAGCAGAAAATGTAAAAATTAGTATTGCCACCATGGCAATTTCTCTGTGATAGAGATCTCTATTTTTTAAAGAGCGTTACAATAAAACTTTTCCTATTTTTGTTGGGTACTATGCAACAGCAACACCACTCAAATACGTATCGCCTTTTATACATACCCATTGTATTTCTTTTTCTGCTTTCTTTTACAGATTGCGCAAAAAAAGGAAGACCCAGCGGCGGGCTTCGTGATACTATTGCGCCAGTTATTTTGCGTAGCGCTCCAGAGAATTTTACGACCAATTTCAAAAACAATGAAATTCGTATCACCTTTGATGAATTTATAAAACTCAAGGATATTTCCAAGGAGCTTATTATTTCTCCACCACTAAAATACGCGCCTATAATAACCCCATTGAGTGTTTCTAAGGTGTTGAAAATAAAAATTCTAGACACCCTTAAAAACAACACAACCTATAGTTTTAACTTCGGAAATAGTATTCAAGACAATAATGAAGGAAATCTATTTCCAAATTATAAGTATGTGTTTTCTACAGGGAGTTATATTGATAGCCTAACTTTAAAAGGAACTGCTATTGATGCCCTGCTTCCTGTAACAGATTTTCCAACAACTGTTGCTTTATATCAAGTAGACCAGTCTTACAAAGACTCCTTAGTGTTTCTAGAGAAACCCACCTACATTACCACGACCATTAATGAAACAAACAATTTTGAATTAAGCAATCTCAAGCAGGGCACCTACCAACTTATCGCCCTAAAGGAGCAAACTAGAAACTATACCTTCCAGCCTAAGACAGATAAAATAGGCTTTTATAAAGACCTTATTACCATCCCTACAGACAGCCTCTTTGAGTTAAGACTGTTTAAAGAAGTGCCAGATTTTAAACCAACACGCCCAAAGCTAGAGAGCAGCAATAGAATCTCTTTTGGGTATGAGGGAAAAACAGACAATTATCAAATTACCTTACTCACGCAAATGCAGGAGGATTTTCAATACCGGATTATAAAACAGCCTGGTAGAGATACCCTAAACTTTTGGTTTAAACCAAAGGTTACTGAAGATTCTCTGGTATTTGTTACAAAAAACAAACTACAGATTGATACTACCACGGTGCGCTTTAGAGAACTATACTCAGACTCTTTACGCCTTACGGCTATTAACGATAGGTTGATATCTTTAGGGGATACCCTAAAGCTAAAAGCAAATACACCTTTAATTACTATAAATTCAGAGAAAATTTCTGTAGTTACTAAAGACTCCCTAGCCATAGACTTTGTGGCGCAAATAAATACCAAAGAAAATGCTGCCCAGATTGTTTTTGACAAACAAGAAGAACAGCTCTATAGCATCACTCTGCGCAATGGCGCTTTGACAGATTACCTATCAAACATCAATGACTCTGTTGTGTATAGGCAACAAGTAAAACCCATTGCAGATTTTGCGTCTCTAAATCTTACTCTTGATAATGCAGATGAATTCCCATTACTTATAGAACTTATTGATGAAAAATTTAAGGTGGTGAAACAGACCTACCTAGAGGCAAATGCCCCTGTATTTTTTGAGCACATTAACCCTGGCAAGTACTTTATTCGCCTTATTGTGGATCAAAACAAAAATAAAATTTGGGATCCAGGAAACTTCCTTGATAAACTAGCGCCAGAGAGGGTGGTGTACTACCCTTCAATAATAGAACTGCGCGCCAATTGGAGCTGGAGTGAAACCTTTACCTTAAAGTAAAATCATCTGCGTCTTTTAGAAACTCTAAGGCGTCTCTAGTGCTTTGTATATGCTGTTTATCTAAGGTGATGGTTTGTATAAATGCTGTTTCATACTCTTGGGTAGAGAGTTGTTTACCCAAACAATCGTATACTGCAGAGTGCCCCGGGTACATATGCCCATTTCCATCTTGGCCAATTCTGTTTACACCTATACAATAACTCATGTTTTCAATAGCCCTCGCCTGCAACAAAACATCCCAAGCAGCAATTCGCTTTTGTGGCCAATTGGCAGTGTACAACAGCACATCATACCCTACATTATTGCGGGCCCAAACAGGAAAACGCAAATCATAGCATATCAATGGGCAAATTTTAAACCCTAAATATTCAATAAAAACACGCGCAACTCCAGATGTGAAAACCTGATGCTCACCGGCCAAGGTAAAGGTGTGTTTTTTATCATAGGTGTGTATCTCTCCAAGTGGAGTTACAAAAAGTAACCTGTTGTAAAAATCATCCCCATCTTTTATAATGATAGTTCCTACAATGGCACAAGAAAGAAGTTTTGACGTTGTAATAAGCCACTGCAAGGTGTCTCCATTTTGAGTTTCTGAAAGATGCTCCGCATTCATAGAAAACCCTGTGGTAAACATCTCTGGCAACACAATTAAATCTGTGGTGTTTGCCAGTGGGCTGAGTATTTTAGAAAAATGAGCTCTATTTGCCTGTGGGTTTTCCCAGTGCAAGTTAGACTGCACTATACTTACCCTTAGTTTGAGAGACTTCATGAGCTTAGGCCTCTAAAAGAGCTAGAACAGCATCACTGGATTGCATTTTAGCATGCTCTAAGGCAGTGTTACCTTTGTCATCTATGGCACTTTTATCTGCGCCATGAGCCAACAAAAGTGCTGCAATTTCTGGCTTGTTAAAGGTAGCTGCAAAAATAAGAGCAGTAGCTCCATTAAAATTTGAAATGTTTACATCAGCGCCGCTATTAATGAGCAACTTGGCAATGGCACTGTAGCCTTTAAAACAAACACCCATAAGCGCTGTATTCCCTGAGGCGTCTTGAGTGTTTATGTCTTGAGGCTGCTGCAAAATAACCCGTACAATATCCATATGCCCATAATAAGTAGCTAGCAGTAAGGCAGTAGAACCACGCTGATCTTTTTCTTGGGCCAATGAAGGATTTTCTTTTACTAAAGAGGTAACCATAGAAACATCTGCGTTTCTAATAGCGTCAAAAAGGGATGTACTCATAGTGTTTTAATTAAAAAAGCGAATAGTAAAGATACCACACCAAAGGCAATATAAAAAAGCCAAGCATTTCTGCTTGGCTTTTTTATGTATAGGCAACATATATTTTTCTTATCCTTTTATACTCGCAGATAGATATTCGCGGTTCATGCGGGCAATGTTCTCTAGTGATATTCCTTTTGGACACTCTACCTCACAGGCTCCCGTATTGGTGCAATTACCAAACCCTTCTTTGTCCATCTGTTCTACCATATTAAGCACACGCTCTGAGGCCTCCACTTGCCCTTGGGGCAACAAGGCGTACTGAGATACTTTTGCAGAGGTAAATAGCATCGCACTTGCGTTTTTACAAGCAGCCACACAAGCTCCGCAACCAATACAAGTTGCAGCTGCAAAGGAATCATCAGCATTTTCTTTGTTTACAGGAATTGCATTTGCATCAATAGTGTTTCCAGAGGTGTTTACTGAAATGTATCCTCCTGCATGTTGTATTCTATCAAAAGCACTGCGGTCTATCATTAAATCTTTTACTACCGGAAATGCTTTGGCTCTAAAAGGCTCAATAACAATAGTATCACCATCGTTAAACTTACGCATATGCAACTGGCAGGTTGTTACCAATCTATCTGGACCATGAGGCTCTCCATTAATTTGCAAAGAACAAGACCCACAGATACCTTCTCTACAATCGTGATCAAACACCACAGGAATATCTCCTTGATTGATGAGTTGTTCGTTTAAAACGTCTAACATTTCCAAGAAAGACATATCTGGTTCTATCCCATCAATAGGATAGGTTTGTATTGCCCCTTTTGCATTTGCATTTTCTTGACGCCAAATTTTAAGTGTAAGTTTCATCTGTATCTTATTTATATGAACGTGTTTTCAATTCTATATTCTCAAAATTCAATTCTTCTTTATGAAGTAAGGCCTCTTTTGGAGCTCCTTTATACTCCCATGCAGAAACATACTTGAAGTTTTTATCATCTCTAAGTGCTTCTCCTTTTTGAGGACCATCCAGCTCTACGCTTTCTTCTCTAAAGTGACCTCCACAAGATTCTTTTCTATCTAAAGCATCTTTAGCAAAAAGCTCTCCTAATTCTAGAAAATCTGCAACACGGCCCGCCTTTTCTAATTCTTGGTTTAAGGTGTCTTTTGTGCCTGGAACTTTTACATTGTTCCAGAAGTCTTCTCTCAATGCAGAAATTTCTTCAATGGCATCTTTAAGGTCTTTTTCATTACGAGACATTCCACATTTATTCCACATAATCTTACCAAGGGTTTTGTGGTAATAATCTACAGAACGCTCTCCAGAGCCAGACATCAATTTATTGATGCGGTCTTTAACTTCTTTTTCTGCTTGGTCAAACTCTTTGGTGTCTGTGGGTATCTTTCCTGTTCTAATATCTTTAGAGAGATAATCTCCAATGGTATATGGTAATACAAAATATCCATCTGCTAGTCCTTGCATCAGTGCAGAGGCGCCAAGCCTGTTGGCACCATGGTCAGAGAAGTTTGCCTCCCCTGTTGCGTACAATCCTTCAACGGTAGTTTGCAAATTATAATCTACCCATAGCCCTCCCATTGTATAATGTACTGCAGGGTAAATCATCATAGGGGTTTTGTAGGGGTTCTCATCTACAATCTTCTCATACATCTGGAAAAGATTCCCGTATTTATTTTCAATAACGGCAGCACCCATTTTGTATATATCTGCTTCAGATGGGTTGCTAATTTTTTCTGTTAATGCCTTTTCTTTACCATAGCGCTCAATAGCTGTTGCAAAATCAAGGTACACCGCTTCACCTGTTTTGTTTACGCCAAAACCTGCATCACAACATTCTTTTGCAGCCCGTGAGGCAACATCACGAGGAACCAGATTACCAAAGGCCGGGTAACGACGCTCAAGGTAATAATCTCTATCTTCTTCAGATAATTGGGTTGGCTTAAGCCTACCTTCTCTTATGGCCAAAGCATCTTCTTTCTTTTTAGGAACCCATATACGACCATCATTACGCAGAGACTCGCTCATAAGGGTAAGTTTAGACTGATGGTCTCCAGATACAGGAATACACGTTGGGTGTATCTGCGTATAGCAAGGGTTGGCAAAATAAGCGCCCCTTCTATGTGCTCTCCAAGAGGCAGTAACATTACTACCCATGGCGTTTGTACTTAAGAAAAATACATTACCATATCCTCCAGAGGCCAAAACAACGGCATGGGCAGAGTGGCGTTCTATCTCTCCAGTAACAAGGTTACGTGCAATAATACCTCTAGCTTTACCATCAACTTTTACAACGTCAAGCATTTCATGACGGTTAAAAGATTGTATTTTACCTCTATTTATTTGACGGTTCATTGCAGAATAAGCGCCCAGTAAAAGTTGCTGTCCTGTTTGTCCTTTGGCATAAAAAGTTCTAGAAACCAAAACCCCTCCAAAAGATCTATTGTCTAAAAGACCTCCATACTCTCTTGCAAAAGGAACTCCTTGAGCAACACACTGGTCTATAATATTTGTTGAAACTTCTGCCAAACGATGTACGTTTGCCTCACGAGAACGGTAATCTCCACCTTTTACAGTGTCGTAGAATAACCTGTAGGCAGAATCTCCGTCTCCTTGGTAGTTTTTTGCTGCATTAATTCCTCCCTGTGCTGCAATTGAATGGGCACGCCTTGGAGAATCTTGATAGCAAAATGTTTTTACATTGTAACCCAGTTCTGCAAGGGTTGCAGCGGCACTACCACCTGCAAGTCCTGTCCCTACAATAATAACATCGATGTTACGCTTGTTTGCTGGATTTACAAGGTCAATTTCGTTTTTATGTTTGGTCCACTTATCTGCTAGTGGTCCTGAAGGTATTTTAGAATCTAATATAGACATAGCGATATTTTTAGTGTGGGAGTTGATTTAGGTGCAAGTAAATGGCAATAAAAATAAACCCTACAGGTATTAGTATTGCGTATACTTTGGCAAATCTGGTTAATGCCACAGAATATTTGTTGTTAAACCCTACACTCTGGAAAGACGAGGCAAATCCATGCCATAAATGCATAGCCAGTAGTGCAAAAGAAACTACATAAAGCCCAACACGTACTGGGTTTTCAAATTTATGAACTGTTTCTGCGTAGTATCTAGTTGGATCTTCTGGGTGAGATTCAACATACTTGTGTATCATTTCTGGAATCCAGAAATCATAAAAATGTAGTCCTAAAAATGCCAGGATTACCAACCCAGAAATAATCATATTTCTGGAGGCCCAACTAGCATTTGTACTGCCTTTATAAGAGGCATACTTTACCGCTCTTGAGCTTCTGTTTTTAAGCTCTAACACAAAGCCCATCACAAAGTGAAATACAACTCCAAAAATCAGTATTGGTTGCAAGAGTCCTTGAACAAGGCCATTGTTTCCCATAAAATGGGACCAACTATTAAAAGTGTCTGGAGAGAGTACTGCTGTTGCATTAATAACAAAATGCTGTCCTAGAAAAAATACTAAGAACAAACCAGAAAGTGCCATGGCAACTTTTCTAGCAATTGAAGAGGATATAATTCCCATTATCGTTGAGTTTTCTAAATTTCTACTTGCAAAAATACGTCTCAAATTGCGTATCAACAAACAATAGCTTTTGTTTATTATCAATTTAGAATTGATATGCCTAAACAGCGCTTATTTATTTTACTTCTACTTTTTTATTTATTGTAAAATCTCCCATAGAAACCTCAACAACATAGCTCCCTTTGGGTAAATAAAATGTGCCATTAGCTCCTTGAAAAATTGAGATATCCTCTTTTTCAAGTTGTTTTTTCCCCTTTTGAGAAATACTAGCGTTGTAAGGCACAACATTAAATCCTTTGGTTAAAATAACCTCCCATGAATTTAAAACGTTTACACCTTCTTGGGTTACTGATATTTTAGCTTCACCCCCTAAAGGCGCAAAAATCTGCAGGGGTATACTTGGCTCAAAATAAGCTCCATAATTATTAAATCCTGTGCTTCCCCAACGACGACTCGCCCTTACACTTACAATATCTGCAAGCATAAGACTGCCTATTGTTTTTTCTGAAATACCCTGCAGTAAAGAAATATCTGCCTTGTAAATACTACGCCCATGAGTTCCTAGCAAAAGGTGTTTGTCTCTGGCTTGAATTGTTAAGTCATGTACCGCAACATTCGGTAACCCCTCATAAAAAGGGTTCCAAGAAGCGCCGTTATCAAAAGAAGTATAAGCGCCATTATCTGTACCTAGGTATAATATAGATGGGTTTGCTGGGTCTTCTCTGATTACGTTTACCGCGGCGAGGGGTAAATTGTTTGAAATGTTTGTCCAAGATGCTCCATAATTATCACTCATATATACATAAGGCGTGAAATCATCCCAGCGATAACCGTTGAGTGTTACATACACGCGCTGCTTTTCATGCATCGAGGCTACAACACGAGAAACCCAAAGATCTTTTGGTAATGTAGTAGAAATATCCTGCCAGTCACTCCCTGAGTTTTGAGACACAAAGACCTTCCCGTCATCACTCCCGGTGTACAACAACCCGAACTGAAATTTAGACTCATCGATACTAGTTAGGGTTCCGTAGGCAACATTTCCTTGCTTACCACCGCTGGTTAAATCTTCAGAAATTGCAGTCCAGTCTGTTCCTCTGTTCATGGAGCGCATTAATTTATTGCCTCCCAAATACAAAATATCTTGATTGTATGAGCTTAGTAAGATTGGTGTTTGCCAATTAAATCGATAGGGACTATCCCCCAGCTCATGCTTGGGCTGGATGTAGGTTTGAGTATTATCCGCTCTGTTTAACCTAAAATAATTCCCGAATTGAAATCCTGTGTATACCACATTGCTATCTCGTGCATCTGTTTGTATCTGCATGCCGTCTCCTCCCATGATAAACTCATATGGGTATTTCCCGTTTTGCCTCCAGCCCGGGCTCTCTTGATAGGTGTGAGCGCCTACCCAAACCCCATTGTCTTGTAGGCCACCATATACGTTGTAAGGCTCCTGATTATCTACGTGTATGGCATAAAACTGCCCCACAGCGGGTTGGTTGTTTTTTATCCAATTTGCACCGTCATCATAGCTAATATTAACACCACCGTCATTACCGTTGATTAGGTGTCCTGGCTTGTTTGGGTTGATCCATAAAGCATGGTGATCTGCGTGTACATTTGGGGCAGAAATAGAGCTGAATGTCTTACCTGCATCTTTAGATTTTAATATGGGCACACCATAGATGTAGACACCGTCTTTATTACTTGGATCTACGTGTATTTTACCAAAGTAGTATCCATAACTATAATAAATACCGTCCAAAAAGCCCTCATGAGTTTTACTCCAAGTAAGCCCGCCGTCCATGCTTTTGTAAACCTCTGCGCCAATTACCGGGGTGTCAAACAACATTGCGTTTGCATCTTCCAGATAAGTAGCTAGATCTGCAGGAATAACAGCGCCCCCACGCACCATACTCTTTACGTTATCTGCCCTGTATTTTTCTTGAAAGCCGTTGTTTTTTAAATATGTATTAAGTTTTTTATTATCTAAGGCTAAAAACGCTTCACGAGTCATGGTTTTAAATTGCTCTTTAGACAAGCCTCCTGATTTGCGAGAAGATCCTGCGTCTTCTCTTCTGGCCTGATTGTCATGCACGGCATATACTGTGCTTTCGTCAAAAACCGCAAGGCCAATACGCCCCACACCTTCTCCTGTTGGAAAACCGCTTTTTGGAGTAGAAACTTTTATCCATGAGCTACCACCATCTGTACTTTTATAGATGGCACTCCCTGAGCCGCTACCTCTAAAATTCCAGGCTTTACGGTCTTTATCCCAAGAGGAGGCAAACATGATATTAAAATTATTGGGAGCTGCATCCATCTCTATAATACCGCTTTGGTTGTTTACAAAAAGTGTTTGTTCCCAAGTAACACCGCCATCTGTAGTTTTGTATACTCCGCGCTGATTATTTTTAGAATACAAGTGCCCCACCACACTTACAACCATATGTTTTGGGTTGGTTGGGTTTATTAATATTTTACTTATATGGTGGCTATCTGCAAGGCCAAGATGCTCCCAGGTGTCTCCATTGTTAGAGGAGCGCAAAAGGCCAATACCTGCATAACTTGAACGAGAAGAATTTACCTCTCCTGTACCTACCCAAATAGTTCTTGTGTTCCAATCTACAGCCAAGCTACCTACATTTTGGGTAGGGCTATTGTCTAAAATAGGTGTAAATGTAGTACCGTTATTTACGGTGTGCCAAACACCACCACTAGCATAACCAACATAAAACTCTGTTGGATTGCTAGGGTTTACAGCCAAGTCTACCACACGGCCACTCATAATGGTAGGGCCTATATTGGTAAAAGGAAGGTTTTTAACAAGAGAGTTTTCTGTGAGTGTTTGTTTTTCTTGTAAAGAAGCAAGCACTCTGTCTGAAGCAGATGGAGCTTGTTGAGCAAGACCAAAATAGGTCATAAAAACAAGCACTAGGAGAATGTATTTTTTCATTTGATTGGTTTAAAAAATGTAAAATACAGAAAGCTAAAACCACCTCAAAATAATGTTAGAAAATTTAACATCGTCTTTTTCTTTTTTGGTCATATTCAAGTTTTTTTAACTAAAAATCCATTGAAATACAAAATAACGTGCTTTGGTGTATTGAATAAAAATTGCAATCCTTACTTTTGAAAATACCTTGCATTAAAAAATTACTATTTATGAAATACCACCAAATAGATTCAAAGCTTTACATTAAAAACCGCAAAAACTTTATGGCTCAAATGAAGTCCTCGAGTTTGGCCGTATTTAACAGTAATGACATATACCCAATTGGCGCAGATAGCACGATGCCTTTTGAGCAGGCAAGAGATATTTTATATTTAAGTGGCGTAGATCAAGAAGAAAGTATTTTAGTGCTATTTCCAGAGTGTCCCAACCCAGATCACAAAGAAATTTTATTTTTAAAAGAAACCAACGAGCACATTGCAATTTGGGAAGGAGAGAAACTTACCAAAGAAAGAGCCCTTGAGGTAAGCGGTATTAAAACAGTGTATTGGCTGCAAGATTTTGATAAAATAATGCGAGAGCTTATGGCACAAAGCCAAACCATTTATTTTAACACCAATGAGCATTACAGGGCAGCCATAGAAACACAAACAAGAGAAGACCGCTTTATACTAAAAACTAAAGCAAGTTTTCCTGCACACACTTGGGCAAAGAGCAATCCTATTTTGCAACGATTACGCGCTGTAAAAGACCCAATAGAGATCGCTTTAATTCAACAAGCCTGTGACATTACACAAAAAGGGTTTAGAAGAGTCTTAGGTTTTGTAAAGCCTGGTGTTTGGGAGTTTGATATTGAGGCAGAGTTTATGCATGAGTTTTTAAGAAATCGTTCTAAGAAATTTGCATACACACCAATTGTAGCTAGTGGAAATAATGCCAATGTATTACACTACATTGAAAATAACCAACAATGTAAAGCGGGTGATTTGATCTTGCTAGATGTTGGCGCAGAATACGCAAACTACAGCAGTGATATG
>JABHYI010000055.1 GCA_018656255.1 Bacteroidota bacterium | reverse complement strand
CGAGAGCAACATGTGAAAACTTGGGCCAATATTTTATCATGGAAAAAACAAGATATGACTGTAACATTGCTGACAGGAGAGGAGGTTCCTTATCTGGCCGGCTTTTCTACTACTGATGCTAAAAGTACAGAAAATCTATTTGATGATTTGCAGCGTGAAGGACTCCCTGTAACAACTTGGCCAGACCTTCCGACCGAGGTGCTAAATAATGCCGATGCACATCAAGTAGCCATAAAATTGCAACATAACCGATTTTATTTGCCGGTACACCAGACTTTGTCGCAACATCGATTGCTAGAATGCGGTAAAAACCTGTTAAAAAGATCAACACTGCAATGGCAGGTAAAGGTATTGTCTCGTGAAGAGTGGGAGGCTTATTGGCAGCGCTGCCCTATGACAAATTTATTGCAATCCTATCAGTATGGGGAGGCCAAGAAACAGGCTGAGGGTTGGAAGTCTCACCGTCTTTTAATTGTGGATGAAAATGAAAGTCCAATAGCGTTAGCGCAAGTATTAACGCGAGTTTGGCCGGTGGTTGGTGGAGTTGCTAGATTAAACCGCGGCCCATTGCTTTTAGTGGGCGATTCTATAGAATCTAAAGTCTCAATTAAGATGGCGGTAATGCAGGTTATTATGAGAGAAGCTCGGCGCGAGCGTTGGTGGCTACTCCAGGTAGCACCTGAATTGCCTGATATTGAGTCCGCTGTATTAGGTTTGCAGGCGTTGGGTTTTAAAAAACTGCCTGCAGCAGCTTGGGCATCGGGACTGATGTCGTTAGATGTTGATGAGAATGCGCTACTTATGGGGTTAAAAGGTAAGTGGCGAAATTCCATGCGAAAAGGTGTAAAACTGGGCGTTACTGTGACTCACCAAGAGTGTAATGACGAGACGCTTGTATTGTTGATGCGAAGTTATGCAGAGCTTCAAAATAACAAGGGGTTTGATGGTATGTCAGAACAACTAATTCGTGCGCTAGCCAAGCAAAAAGGATCTAAATGGCAGTTCAATATATTTGTCGCTCATGATAGAAATATAACAGAGAGTTATGATTCTATAGGGGGGCTAGGTAATAATAACCCTATTGGAATGGTAGTAACTATCCGTACTGGTGATACAGCTATTTATCTTATTGGTACGAGCAATGAACAAGGCCGCAGTATGAAAGCTAATTCAGTGCTGCTCTGGGAAGCTATTCTTCATGCTAAACGTAGTGCTTGTTGTTGGTTTGATATTGGTGGCTTGAGCGATGCCACCCCTAAAGGCGTGGCGGATTTTAAGCAGGGACTGAACGCACTACCTTATAAACTGGCAGGAGAGTGGCGAAAGTTTGTTCTGCCAGTGCCAGAGAAAGCTTCCGAGCCAATTTCAACGTCGAGAGCGGGGTAAATAAGATTTTTAATTATTTCAAACAACCAGACTTGAGTTTTAAAGATAAAACAGCTGTTGTGTTAATCTTTATTTACTGGATTATTTATGAGAATTTTATCTTTTATTATCTGGCCCACTTCGGTTTTCTTTTTACAATTTTCACCTATGCGACAAAGCTACTTTTGCCTATTGTGCTAATTTGGTATACAGGTATTAATTTAGCCCTGTTACGAAAAGGTGTCTCGTCACTTTACATATCTGTTTTTACGGTTTTTATAGCTTGGATTGGTTTGGTTACTTTAGTCAACGGTGATATGTTGAGGTGGTTGCAGCTAACCCCAAGACTAGTTTTTTTTGTTGCTGTTCTTAGTTTATTTTACCGAAAACCGCAAGCATTTCATTTTTTTGCTAAGCTTATAATTGCCTATGTCTTGTTTGCTTTGCTCCAATATATTTTGACTTATGTATTCGCGGGATATAGCAACCCCGTTATTGTACTAGGTGGTTTAAAAACTCCTGGAATTTACGGGCTTTATTCAAATATCACATCGATGATGTATTTCCCTAGTATACAGTTTCCAATTATTCGGTTGAGTGGATTCTGGAACGAACCAAGTAATGCTGCTGGATCAGCCTTTTCGGCAGGATTTCTTGCTCTTTATCTACAAACTCAATATGAGGGAAGGTGGAGAGGTATAGCAAAACTTTGCTTTTTATCGGGCTTTCTTGCACTTAGTAATGCTGGGTATTTTGCTCTTGCTCTTGGTATTTTAGCCTGGATATTTCTAGGTAAAAAAAGTACGAATTCTCTTAATCTTATCCTTTTAAAGGTGTCAATGTCAGTGTTAGCCATATTTATTGTGTGGCTAGCCTTCTTTGGCCGGAAATATGTCCAATCAAATGAAATAGATAATGCAATAATCCGTGGCTTAGTGGGCTTGAGGGGTGCTGGTGTGGAAGATGTGTATGTCGGCAGATTCTTTTTACTTCAAAATATAATAGAGTTTATAGGAAATAACCCTATGGGTTCGGGGTTGTTGCAGTCTGCGAGTGATGTTAAGAATTCTGCCTCAGCCATTGTGCAATGGTTTTTTGTTGGAGGAGTTTTAGGGTTGGTGCTAATCGTCCTAAGGGAGATTGTTTTATATGCCGCGGCCATTAAATTGGCTCAAAAAGAATATGGTTTGGTTTTCATTGTTTCAGCTTTAGTTGTAGTAATGGGGCAACAACTTTCTTATGGCTCATGGATGAACCCTAGTTATCTTATCTTGGCGGCAGCGATAATTGCTTTTAACGCAAGGCATAAGTATTGAGTTAGTTAAATTATTGGAGCTTTTAAAATGAAAGAGATTAGTATTATAGCGCCAAATATAAAAAATGGTGGCGGAAGAGAATTGTTAGAATATTTGTTGAGTTATATTGAGCAGGAGTATCCTCATCTTACTGTATACGTTTATCTAGATAGTTCACTAGCCAATATAAAAACAACTAAAAATAGGAGGGTATTTTTATTATCCTCTACTTTAGAGAAGGTGTTACTTTTTGGAAGGAAAACAAATAACGCATTGTATTTTGGTAATTTACCACCATTGGTAAAATCAGAAAACTCTATTGTTTATTTCCATAATCTTTATCTTTTAATGTCTCTTAAAAAGCTGACAAAAACATCTGCAAAATACTTTTTGCATCAATTTTATATTAGATGTTTCATAAGAAATGTTGATATCGTGGCATGCCAAAATGAAGGCGTTAAAGATAAGTTTATAGAAAAATACTCTTTTAAAAATGTTGAGTTATTGCCTTTTTTTAGATTATGTGATAAAAATTTATTGAAAGTAAATGCGAAAAAGTATGATTTTTGCTATGTTTCCTTAGCACATCGGCATAAAAATCACCATAGACTTATAGAGGCGTGTGAAATATTATCTAGTGAAAATATATCTTTTTCATTAGCTTTGACTATTGAGGATGGACATGAGGATTTGATAAAAAAAATAGAACACGTCAACCAAAGAGGTAAGGTAAATATTGTAAATTTAGGAAAATTACCAAAAGAAGAGATGTGTACGCTTTATACTCAAAGTAAATGTCTTGTATTTCCCTCTACAGAAGAAACCTTTGGGTTGGGGCTTGTAGAAGCTGTAAATATGGATGTGGATGTAGTTGCATCTGATTTAGACTATGTTTATCAAGCTATAGAGCCAAGTCTAGTATTTGATCCAAATAGCAGTTTAGATATTTCGTTAAAAATGAAAAAATATTTATACGGAACTGTGCAAAAAAGTAAATCGAAAATAGATAACAAAATAGGTAGACTTATAAAAATTTTAACAAAGGAAAGTAATGTTTAAAAATAAGGTTTTATTGATTACGGGTGGAACAGGTTCATTTGGTGGCGCTGTACTGTAATCCTCCCAAAAATTAACACTCAATAAAAGTAGAATTTTCTT
>JABHYI010000072.1 GCA_018656255.1 Bacteroidota bacterium | reverse complement strand
GAGGAAACTCTAGGGCTAGTTATTCTTTTAAAAAGGCCTGGATAGGAGCTAAAGTAGGTTTTGAAAACAACAGTGTACGCGCCATTGAAAAAGACACCTTAACCCCTTTGAGCATAAAATACACGGCCTATGAAACCTTTGCTGGTGTTGGTGATAGCACCAAGGTGTTTTTGCAAGGTGGATACCGCTTTAGAACCAACGACAGTTTAAAAAATGGTAGCGTGCAGCGGGTGAGTAAAAGCAATACCATTTATCTGCAGTCTAAAGTTCTTAATACCAAAGATGGGCAACTATCTGTGTTTGCTAATTACCGCGTTTTAGAAACTACCACAGATCAACAAACACAAACATCATTAAACGCCCGAGTGTTATACAATCAAAACCTATTTAAAGGTCTTGTAAGACTAAACACAAGCTTATCTTCAAACAATGGGGTAACCCCTCAACAAGATTTCACTTACATAGAGGTAGACCAAGGAGAGGGTATTTACACCTGGAATGATTACAACGCAAACGGCATACAAGAACTTGAAGAATTTGAGATAGCACAGTTTCAAGATCAGGCAAATTTTATTCGAATTTTACTACCAAACCAACGCTTTATAAAAATACGAGAAAACACTTTTGGGCAAACACTCACATTTAATGGCCAGAAGTGGGCTGGTAAAAAAGGGGGTTTAAAAATAGTATCTCGGTTTTACAATACAACCTCCTTTATCATTGACAGAAAAATACGCAGAGCCAACGAAGATTTTAATATAAACCCATTTAAAGACGGTAAACAAAACCAGTTGGGACTGGTGTTAAACTTCAGAAATACCTTGTTTTTCAATAGAGGAAAACAGCGCTATACCACAAACTACACCTATCTTAATACAGCCACAGACAACCTCCAATCTTTGGGGTTACAATCAAGCAAACTTGAGAGTCACCAAATCAACTTTACGCATAAATTTGCGAAAAGCTGGCTGCTAATTGCCAAAGGTATCAGCGGCACAAATGAAAGCATTTCTGAAAATTTTCAGGCCAGAAACTACATCCTAGAAACCTTTGAGGTGAGTCCTAAGATATCTTACCTGCTAAATAGCCAAACTCGTTTTGATGTCTTTTACAATAGCGTTGGTAAAGAAAATACCATCAATGGCCTGGAGGTGTTAAGCCAACAAAAATTAGGCGCCTCTTTTGCATATGCAAATGCAGAAAAAATCTCAATTAATGGTGAATTCTCTTTTATTGACAATGCATTTAAAGGGAATGCTTTCTCACCTGTTGCCTACCAAATGCTTGAGGGGCTGCAGCCGGGAAACAATTACACATGGCGCTTATTGTTTCAAAAACGTATTACCAAATACCTGGATGCCAACCTTAATTATAATGGCAGAAAAAGCCAAACAAGCAATACGGTTCATACGGGTAGCCTGCAATTAAGAGCCTTTTTCTAGAAGACGTTATTCCATAAAAAAAAGGCCCCATTGCTGGTGGCCTTTTTTTATGTTTAAAAGTATAATGTGTTATTTAACAATAATACGCTGCACTTTGTTTAATGACTCAGATCCAATTTTTATGAAATACACTCCAGAAGAGACATGTGACATATCAATTGTTTTACTAAAACCTGTACCATTATATTCTAACACGTAATAGGCTAGGGTTTGCCCTAAGGTATTAATCACGTATACTGGCAAGTCATTGGTATATGAAGGACTCTTGAAGTTAAGATCAAAATAGTTTTGATCTTGACTTGAGATTACAAAATCTGCAGCATAAAATGACTCGTTAAGACCAAGCTCATCTGTGATATTAGCAGTGTAATCTTCTGTCTCTCCGAATGTTGTTTCTTCACAGGCATCTACAGGAACATTTGCGTTCCAGTTCGTCTTTATACGCATTCTGTGCGATCCTAAAGTTGCATTTGCTGGTATGGTCATAGATGTAGTCTCTGTATAATTACCTTCATTAGATCCTGGAGCAATAACATAATTATTTAAAATTACTTCGTTGTTAGAAAACGTAAAATCGTCGTTATAATCAACCCAAACCTTCACAAATTGATTCCCATAACCTGTAGATAGCGTAATATCATAGGTTCCGCCCTGTGCTAGGTTAGCTATAAGATCTGTGAAATCTCCATAACCATCTGTCTCACATCCTGAAGGATTGTTGATTTCTTCAACAGAAACTAAAGTTAAACCATCTCCAAGAGTACAGTTTGTTTCAGGTTGGCATAAAAAGTTTGACACCTCAGCAGATGTATCATCATTTGAAGGATTGTCATCACCAGGAAGTTCTGTTCCTGCAACAAATACATAGTCTGTAAGTTCAGATAAATCTACCGTCGTTGTAAATGAATAGGTATCTGTAGCTCCTTGAGCTATTGACCCTGTGTAAGTTTCATTAACAGGCGCTGCTCCATCTAAAGAATAAAATACTGGAATTGATGTTTGTGTAATCGTTCCAAAATTTTCGATTTCTATGGTTACCACCTCTGCGTCAGACAAGCCACTTTCAGTTACTGGAGAAGTGATTGCAACTACACCTGTATCAAGGTCAAGTAAAGAAGTTACATCACTACAAAACTCATCGTTATCTGGTATTTCATCTCCAGAGAGGTTTGTTCTAGCACACAGGTTATAGGTTTGTCCATCTACACTCATATCTACCGTTGCGGTAAAAGTGTAATTGATATTACTTGCAGGGGCAATAGGTCCAGCAACTACCTCTGTTACGGGTGTTCCACCATCTAAGGTAAAACTTACCTCGATGTTTGACTGGGTTACAGTTCCAAAATTACGTACAACAACCTCTACGGTTTCTGTTGAAGAAAGATCTCCATCAATAGGAGTAACAAAAGCAATAATACCAGCATCTGCATTTGCATCTGGTGCAATTTTAAAACGTCCTACATTAGCTGCTCTTTGATTCCCTGGGGTATCTGCAGTATGTACCTCATTGGTAAAATAAAAGGTTGCATCATCACTAGGATCAATGTCAATCTTACTGTAATCACCGTAACGTCCTCCAGAAATAGCTGCATCTCCGGGAGCGATAACTTCTTCGGCAACTGTCATCACTCCTAAAGGATCTGATGCAAATCTACCCGTGTAGTAAGAACCTACCTCTGTGTTTCCATTTCCTTGAACACTCATCGCTGAGTATCCCATACCAATGTTTCCTTGGTTGTCCATCATTAAACTTGCATTCCAGGCGTGTTTTCCCTCTGGAGAGGCATAGGTTCCTTCTTGGTATAGTGTCCAAGGGGCTCCATCTGAAGTTTGACGGAATTCATACCATCTTACTGCTGCTCTTTTACCACCACCAGATGGGTCTATATCAATCACATGGTTAAATACTGCTGAATTATGTGTTGAAAATTTTCTAAACTGTGCTTGGTTCATTACAATACCCTGTAATGCATCAAGTAAACTACCACCATTTGGCTGGGCTAAATTACTAAAAGAGCCTCCATCAAAAATAGATGTAAATGGTGTTACTGGAATTTGTTGTGCAGCAGTAATTGAAGAATTTCCAGGTGTTGAGAAATCTACATTTGCGCTCCAAAATTTGATATGATCTTCAGAAACACCTCCGTAAGAGTTATCTTGAAAAAAGACAATTGGTGCGTTTCCTGGAGCTGGCATGTCACCATTTGTAACATTTAGGGCTTGAGGAGATGCGAATCCAAAAGTAGCCATTCCTGGTAATTGAAACCCTTGTATAGATACAGAGCCAGCACCCGCTAACATTGCAGCGCGGTCCATGGCATATAATCTATTTCCGTTAGACTGGTCTGTGAGGTAGTAACCATCACTCCATACAGAAAGTTTGTTGTAATCATTTACAGAACCAATATTGTAAATATTCCAATCTGAAGTAATAGGATTTCCAGTTTGTGAAACTGCAATTTGAGCACCACCACCTAGGTATGAAATTATCCATCTATCTGCAGCAGTGTCATAAGATACTGTAAGGTCACAACAACCATTAGATGGAAATATCGCTGGGTTAGGATTTGTTGGCCCAACTAGTTCGTTTCCGTCTTTATCGAAAATTGCAAATTTTGTATTCCAAACCACAAAAACATGTTCTGGGCCTACGGCTAATGCAGGGTCTGTTGGGTTAGAGCCTGTATATCCTGCATCCCATACAGCATCTGCTGAGTTTACTTTCACACTCCCTGTTAAAAGGTGTGGGTTTTTAGAGAGTAAATCTCCCGTTGATCCTTTTCCTGCAATTACCTCTCTTTTTGGTCTTCTTGTTTTAGAGTACCTTCCATCTCTTGCCTCTCCTGTTGTTGGAGTAGAAACAAGCTGGTCCATTTTTGAAGACAAAGAAGGAGTCACGGTAACTAATTGGAGTTCTCCAATGTAATCAGGTTTTGTTGGTTGTGTCTGTGAATGCATTAAACTTGATCCTAAAAAAAAGGCAAGTATTGCGAGTAATTTAATTTTCATATTAGTGAATTTGATTTAATTTTTTATTTCAATGTGCTAAGATATAGATAATCAAGACTTCAAAAAAAAAATGATATACAAAAGTGAGGTTTTAATGAGAATATTAGATTGTTTTGGATTAAAAATCAAAACAATACGGCGTTTTAGGTATTTATCTCTGGCCGCTTTGTTACAACAAATTTGATTATATTGTATGATATAGTAGTAGTATTGCCGCTGAGAAGCCATATAATAATCCCATCCAATGATTGTAAAACCCATTTATATTACTCTTTTTATTTTGTTTGGAGTTTGCTGCTCATCAAAGAAAACAAGCGCTGATATAACCGCAAAAAGCCAGATAAGCAGTTTTAAAAAAGCTGAACTAATCTCTAAGGGTTTTACCCCTGGAGTTATCCAGGAGAGTACCCAAAAAGAAGATTGTATATTCACAATTCAAGTTAGTGAGCAACACAAGCAGCCTTACTTCCTTGATCCTATTAATCTAGATGAGACCTACAAAAAAAATGGACTAGCCGTATTTTTTAAATACAGAGCTCTTAGAATGATGAACCGCTGCCAGAGAGCAAATCCTGTTGAGATTCAAGAAATGCAAACAAATTAACTGCTTTTTAAAGGCTCAAATTTCAGAACAATAAAAAACCCCAATAACAATATCATTGGGGTTTTTATAGGCTACAAGACGGTATTTATTGCAGCCAATCTTTCATGGACAAACTCTTGGAAACCAAATCTGAAATATCTGAAATAGCAATACGCTCCTGCTCCATGGTATCTCTATGACGAATGGTTACTGTTTTGTCTTCAAGGGTTTGGTGATCTACCGTTACACAAAACGGAGTACCATTAGCATCTTGACGTCTATAGCGCTTACCAACGGCATCTTTTTCATCGTAAAACACGTTGTAATCCCACTGTAAATCTTCAATAATTTGTTTTGCAAGCTCTGGTAGTCCATCTCTTTTTATGAGAGGAAAT
>JABHYI010000154.1 GCA_018656255.1 Bacteroidota bacterium | reverse complement strand
CGGCGCGCTCTTCTTTTTCATCAAAATCACTTGTTGAGGAGCGCATCGAGTGTATTAAATAGTAGGCCGCGTCTATGTCTTTTGGGAGCGCATCGGGTTTTACCTCTTGCAGAAAATCAATAACTACTATTTCAATTTGTTTTTTTAAATCTTCAGAAATAGACAACCTGTTAGCATCTCTCACAGAACAAACTACCTTGTGTCCTTGGTCTAATAATAGCGGAAGCAGGCGCATGCCTATGTATCCGTTTGCTCCTGTAAGTAATATTTTCAAATTAATGTTTTTTTAAAGATACGCAGGACTTGTTAAAAGATAAAGCCTTATGAGGGTATTAACGTGACTTTAAGTTTTATTGTATTTGGTTATTATAACAACCCTGTTTTGAAATTATTTTTCAAAAAACAGTATCTTCATGCTTTAAAAACTGGATAAAATGAAGGTATTAAAGTGGGTGCTATTTCTTGGGGGTATTGTTGTTTTTTGTTTTGGAATTTTCTCCTTTTTTCAGCCTCAAAAAACACCGGTAAACCAACTTCTAGCAATGATGGGTTTGGCCCTTATTGGGGTTGTGGCTAGTCTTGCCATAAAAAATAAACCCTAGTTATTAAATATCTTCTATTCTAAGACCGCTTAAGCGTGTCTTTGCGTTAAGTATTTTTTGAACAAAGCGATGAATTTCTTTGTCTTTAGTGCGTGCCTGTATTTTAATAAAATAGTTGTCTTTGTAGATAGAATACTCTTCTGCCTTCCCTTTATACAATACCAGTTTATGGTATGGAATAACTAAAGCATAGCTTTCAAGTAAAGATCTAAAACCAACAATAATACCATTGGGACGCATCTCTATATTGCACTGATTTCTGTTGTTGTCTAAAATAAGCAGGTTGTGAATTTGTATGCTTGTTTGAGTAATAATAAGCTTAGGCGAGCCAATGCCTTTAAGCTTAAAACGCTCTATTAAAGAAAAGGGTTTTCCTACTTGCTGGTCAATCTTATTGTCTATTTGTTTGTTGTTATAAGAAACGTTTACCAGCATATTTTTTAATCTTAATCTAGTTGAAAACGTAGTTATTAATCACACGTTGTTTTACATCATTACAAAAATAACAAACCCAAGAGCTTAAAAAAAGACTTTAGCAGCCTCAATATTATTTTATGAGAACTGATGTGTTAATGACACCTGATTTTTATATTTCTTGTGTTGCAATCACTCCCATTTTAAAGAAACAAATAACAGTACCAAAAAAGCCCTAAAAAAACTATCTTTACACCTTTAAAATGAATCCATGACCCTACAAGATATCCTTACTCAGAAAGTTAAAGATGCAATCAAAAGCCTTTATGATACCAGCCTAGAAACCGTAGAGTTTCAAGCCACTCGTAAAGAGTTTGAGGGTGATATTACTGTAGTGGTGTTTCCTATGCTGCGAGTTGTCAAGGGAAACCCTGTGGCTATTGGCCAAGCAATTGGCGCCTATTTACAAGAGCACGTTGCTCATGTTACTGGTTTTAATGTTGTAAAAGGTTTTTTAAACATCGTTATAAGTGATGGGTATTATTTAGATTTTTTTAGCAGTACCACTGCTTGGAATACTTTTGGGACACTCCCTCCCGGTGATGATGCTATGATGGTAGAGTTTGCCTCTCCAAATACAAACAAGCCACTTCATTTAGGACACGTTCGTAATGTATTGCTAGGGTACAGTGTAGCTCAAATAGTGAAAGCCAGCGGTAAAAAAGTTTACAAAACACAAATTATAAACGATCGAGGTATTCATATTTGTAAAAGTATGCTAGCTTGGCAACGATACGGTAAGGGAGAAACCCCTCAATCATCAGGGAAAAAGGGTGATAAATTAGTGGGAGACTACTATGTGCGTTTTGATAAAGAGTATAAAAAAGAAATTGCAGATTTAATAGCCCAAGGAATTTCAGAAGAGGATGCAAAAAAGCAAGCTCCTATTGTTGTGCAGGCGCAGCAGATGCTCCTAAAGTGGGAGGCTGGAGACAAAGAGGTAGTTTCATTATGGGAAACCATGAATGGTTGGGTCTATGATGGTTTTGATCAAACCTACGCAGATATTGGCGTAGATTTTGATAAAAATTACTACGAGAGCAACACCTACTTACTAGGTAAAGAATTTATCCAAGAAGGGCTCTCTAGTGGGGTCTTTGTTAAAGACCCTGACGGCTCTGTTTGGTGTGATCTTACCGATAAGGGCTTAGACAGAAAAATTGTGTTACGCGCAGACGGAACAGCTGTTTACATGACCCAAGATATTGGAACTGCCATACAGCGTGTTAAAGATTACCCAGATATAAATGGTATGATTTATACCGTTGGAAATGAGCAGGATTATCATTTTCAGGTACTATTTCTAATACTACAGAAATTAGGATTTGGGTGGGCTAAAAATTTATTTCATCTAAGTTATGGCATGGTTGATTTGCCAAGTGGTAAAATGAAATCTAGAGAAGGTACGGTAGTAGATGCAGATGATTTAATTAAAGACATGACTGCTACAGCCTGCAACATTTCTGAGGCGCTTGGTAAGATTGATGATTTTACTACCCAAGAAAAACAAACGCTTTACGCTACCATAGGTCTTGGTGCTTTAAAATATTATATTTTAAAGGTGGATCCAAAAAAACGCATCTTATTTAATCCAGAAGAGAGTGTAGATTTTCAAGGAAATACAGGGCCTTTTATTCAATACACTTACGCGCGTATTCAATCAATTTTAAGAAAGGCTTCAGAGAGTGCCCAACAATCTATGGAGGGTGTTGTTTCTCTTGATCCTAAAGAAAAACAAGTACTTAAAACACTTCAGTTGTTTCCTGAGACAATTCAAATGGCAGCTCAGCATTATAGTCCAGCACTCATAGCAAACTACACCTATGATTTGGTAAAAGACTTTAATTCTTTTTATCAAAATGTACCAATTTTTGCTGCTCAGGACCCGACAGAAAAAGAATTTAGAGTGGCACTTTGTGGCGCAGTTGGAGCGGTTATAAAAACAGCATTTTCATTGTTAGGGATACAAGTTCCTGACAGAATGTAGTTTTTTAAAACAATAGCTGTAATGATATATTGGGTGTAAAGCCCAGAGAAAACTGCGTAACGGTATTGATATAATTTTCTTCTTTGTTGTTTGTCTGTAATTGGTAGTACCTCCCCAACTCATTTTTTGTGTCAAACAAATTCAGTAATGAAAGATTTACAACTGCATCAAAGGTATCGTCTAAAGGGGTCTTGTATACCCCTGATATGTTTGTTCTAAAATAATGTTTTAAAGTTTCGTTATTAGGGCTGTTGTATTGTATCTGCGGCCCGTTATTGGTGTTTGTGATAGCTCCCTGATTAACCGTTGTGGTGTAGGGTAATCCAGAATGATAATTAACCCCTGCAGAAACAGTGAAATCTTTTAGGGTATAGGTTGCAATAGCATTTACACAATGTGTGACATTAAAATTGTTGGGAAAACGTATAGGGCTAAGGGTTTTAAATTCGTAGTTGCTATCTGTGTAGGTGTAGCTTAACCAGCTAGTAAAGTTTTTAAGTTTTTTACCAATAGATATTTCCAGGCCTTGACTTGTATAGTTTCCGATGGCTTGAGCGTTTTCAAGTTGGTTTCTAAATCCTAGATTACGGGTGTTTATACCGTCTACTTTTTTATAAAAAACCTCTGCGTTAAGGGTCCATTTTTTTAGGGTATAATCTGTCCCAAATGATGCCTGACCGCTTTTTAACAAAGGATTTTGAACTCCATCTGCCAGGATCCATTGTTTGTTTTGTATCCCTAACAATTGATTTTCATTGGCTGTAAATTGCAATACGTTTTGGTGTTTTTTCTCACCAGAGAGAAACACATTCCATTGTTTTTTTAACGCGTGTGAAATGGTAATTCTTGGTTCTATCTGCGTATTAAAATTGGAAAGATTTGTTACTCTTGCCCCTAAGGTTAATGTAGTTTTATCATCAAATAGTTGGGCAGTTGTTTGTGCGTAAAATCCATTGGTTATCCCTCTTTTTGAGCTGCTCTCACTAGTGTTGGTGTCTTCTGTGATATCTATGGTGGTGCTGGTGTATTGATAGCCAGCCTCTATAGATAAGTCATCGTTTATACTATAGTTTGTGTCAAACTTTAGGGTTTGTTCTTTTACTTGATTTTTTTTAAATTCTTGGCTTGCTTGTTCTACCTGCGTGTTTTGTGTGCTAGCTTTATAGGTGCTATTGCTATAATGTAACCCTGTTGTGAGTTTCTGGTTCCAGTTTCTTTGGTAATTAAAACCACCCAATAGTGTGTTTTGCTCTATTACATTAAAACTAGCCGTTGAAATACCACCGGTAAACAAACGCTCGTTAAATTCAAGGCCATTGTTAATAGTCATAAAGTGGTAGTTTAGTTTGTCTTTTGGTGAGATGTCCCAAAGTGCAGAGATGCTAATGTCAAAGAAATTAAAATCCTCGTCTGTTGTTCTAAGCACTTCTGGCTGGGTGTTGTTGAGGTTTGTTACTTCTGTGTTTTGAAAGGTTCTTTTAAAAAATGATGTGTAGATAGGATTGCCCACACCATTGTTAATTGAGGTTCTTCCAGATCCGTGAATTGCAAAGGAGTTTGTTACAGGTATTTTCACAAAAGCATTGGTGCTCGCTAAATTTATGCCCACGCCTCCTGTTACCTCTGGATCAATGCTGTTTGTTGGATAAATGTGTAATACCCCAGAGACGCCCTCGCTGTATCTTGGATGCGTTCCGTTTTTGTAGATAATAACATTGTCTATAAGGTTTGGGTTCAGGGCAGATATAAGTCCAAAAAAATGGCCTGTTTGGTACATTCTTATATCGTTCCACAAAATGATTACCTCATCACTACCACCAGCTCTTATGTTGATGTTTGAAGCTGTTTCATCATAGCTTTGTATGCCTGGAAGCACTTGAGCAATTTGTAAAACATCTGGCTCGGTGAGTGAAGGTAAAATTTCAAAATCATCGTTTTTAATTGTAACGGCTCCTTTTTTTGTTTTTTCAATTCCTTTTGCTATGTAGCCAGAGAGCGTGATAGTGGGTAATTTGTTGATATTCTCTGGATTTATAAATAGTAAAGGGCAGCGGCCTTTTGTATTTGCGATTGCTTTATAAATGACAATCTCTTTGATAAATTGACCCTGAGAAAATAGTTCCAGTACTTGGTTATCTGCAATGCTGTCTATACTTAAAACCCCACCACTGTTACTGTTGTATGTTTTGTTTTCTGAAATAGCGGTTATAGGTATGGGTTTTGCTGTTTGAGTATCAATAAATGTAGCGCAAAAAGACACCATTTTTTTCGGAAACTTGACAGTTATATATCGGCTACTAACAAGGGTGAAGTTAATGTTCTCTTTGTCAGAAAACATCCTTAATGTTTGGGTAAGTGTTTGATTTGTGTTTGGGGTAGAGACTCTAAATCTTTTTGCCGTATTGCTATTATAAGAAAACTTAACCTCAAATACCGTTTCAATTTGAGAGATTGCCTGCTCAAAGGTTATGGTATCTTCAGTGTTTTGAGCAAGAGAACAATGAGTCCAAAAAAACAATAAAAAACAGAAGTATATAAAGGGATACTTATTGTTTTTTAGGGTCATAAATTTGTACTTCATTTTTTGAATCTTTGCTAAAAGAAAGGTTAAGTGGTAGTGTTACAGTTTGTAGCGCCTGGTCAAGGTTTGTATGGGTGAAGCTACCTGTATAACGTAAAGTTACATCAATATTTTTAGTTGTGAGGGTAACTTTGTAATGTTTTTCAATTTCCATCAATACTGCATCCAGTGGTATATCTACAAAACTACTTTCATTAAAAATCCAGCTTGGTTTTGAGGTGTAAATTTTATTGTTAACCAACATAGGAGCAAAGCTAAAGGAGTCACCGGGAGTAACCAGAGTATTCATTCCATTGGCATTTACAGAGACAAGGCCTTCAAAACAAGAAACAATTAAAATATCATTCTCTGTTTTTACATTAAAAGAGGTTCCTAGAACACTCACGTTTCCACTTGGGGTGCGTACGGTAAAAGTCTTGCCTTTAGCGACCTCAAAATAAGCCTCTCCCTCAAGGGTTACCTCTCTATTAAAGGGCCAGCCATATTTTTTGTAGCTAATACGGGCGTTTTCTTTTAATGTTATTTTTGAGCTATCTGGTAATTCTATCGTTTGTATACTGGTAATAGGCGCCTGTATGTTTGTAGGTAGGGTAGTTACAAATACAGTAGATCCTGCTAGTAGTACAAAAATTGCCGCTATTTTTAAAAGCATTGGCATTGTAACAATTTTAGGTCTTTTTTGTTTCTGGGCCTTGTTAAACAAAGGAGTATCTCTAAGGGCTTTTATTCCAGATGTAATATCGTGCTCAGGCAATACCATACGTTTTGTATGGGTGTCTATTTTTTTGTAGGAGTCAAACTCTGGCCACGCGTTAAGCACCTGCATATCTGCAGGGGTTGCCTCATTGTTGAGCCATTTTTCTAATGCTTGCTTTGTTTCCATCTACTTGCTTGTTATACTATAACAGTTTAATTGTTATTTTACCACCTTAGGGGGTTTATAAATTATCTATAGTCTCTCTTAGTTTTTCTAGAGCGTCTAATACTCGTTTGCCTGCAGCTTTCTCTGAAATGTTATAAATGGCAGCAATTTCTCTATATTTTTTACCCTCCACGCGGCTTAGTAAAAAAGCAGTGCGTTGTAATTGGGTGAGGCTATCTAATGCTTTTTGTAATTTCTGACCAAATTCCTTTTCTTCCAATAGAAACTCTGGTGAGTTGTTGTCTTGTGATTTTTTTACACCTTGGGTGAATTTAAATTGTACCTTTTTATGAGCAACGGTATTTAAAAAAAGGTTGTTTGCGGTTGTAAAGAGATAACTCTTGGCCTTTTCAGGAGTTACTTTTGCGCAATTTTGCCATAATTTCAAAAAAGCTTCTTGTACCAAATCATAAGAGGCATCTGTGTCCTTTGTTTTAAAGAACATAAAATTGCGTAATGATTGTGCCTGGGCTTTATATACTTTATTAAAGGCCTGTTCTTGGCAAATGTTTGTTTGTTTTTCCATGATTTGATTGCGTAAAACTATAAAAAAAATAATTAGTTTTTGTGCCGTGGTATTTTGGAAGTTGTCTTGTTATAGGTTACTTATTTTTGTAAACACTGCCAAGTTTCATGACAAATGTAATGTCTTTTAATACAGAAATATCTTGTAAAGGGCTTGTGTCTGTGGCCACCATATCTGCCTGCATGCCAGGTGTTATTTTTCCAATTACATTTTCTTTACCTAAAAGGGTGGCTGCATTTATAGTTGCTGTTTTAATGGCGCTATTTTGGTCCATACCGTAGAGTACCATTAGTTCAAATTCACGGGCATTAGCGCCGTGTCTACTCACGCCGCTGTCTGTACCAAAGGCAATATTAATATTGCCTTTCAATGCTTTTTTGAAAGAGGCCTCAACCACGGGAGCTACTTGTTTTATCTTTTCTATGATTGCTGGTGGTATGTTTGGGTTTACAGATAGTTCTTCATACACAGAGACACCTGCCAAAAGGGTGGGTACTAAATACGCTCCTGTTTGTTTAAAGAGCCTAATAGATTCATCATTTAAATAAGAGCCGTGTTCTATAGAGTGTACTCCCGCCCTAAGGGCAGCATTTACTCCTTGCGCCTCATGAGCATGGGCTGCTACTTTTCTTCCCAAACTAGCGGCTGTAGTAACAATGGCTTTCATTTCTTGGTCGGTAAGTTGTTGGCCAACACCCGCAGCAGTATTGCTTAAAACGCCTCCTGTTGCTGTAATTTTAATCACATCTGCCCCAGATTTTACCAGCGCTCTTACTGCTCTTGTGCAGTCATCGCTACCATCACAAATACTTACATCTTGGCCAACCATTTCTAAAATAGCATCGTTGTATCCATGAAAATCTCCATGTCCTCCTGTTGCAGAAACAGCTCCGTTAGAGGCCACAATACTTGGCCCAACAATGAGCTGATTGTTAATGGCTCTTTTTAGGGCATTCATAATATGTGGGTCACCCCCTAAATTGCGTATGGTGGTAAAACCAGCCATGAGTGTCTTTTTTGCATATGGTATGGCATTATAGGCAGCATCTGCCTCCTCAAGGGTGGTCCAAAGATGGCTAATTGCATTGGGATCACGCTCTGATGTAATGTGCGTGTGCATGTCTATAAAACCAGGCATTACAAATTTGTCTTTTAAATCTATGAGTGTTATTTCTGTGCTTTCTAGCCCAAGTTCTAGGGCGTTTAAATAGCCGTCATATACTTGTTTTATTTTTTGATTTTCAACAACAATGGTTTGTTGTGTTTTTGGAGCGCTTCCAGGAACGGCAAGTAGTGTGCCGGCATGAATAACTTTTGTTTGTCCTTGGAGGGTTGGCGCAAAGCCAAACAATGTAATTACTAGAAGTGTAATAAGGTGTTTCATAGCGTGTAATGTAATTTGATTATGACGTTGTTTTACATAGAGAGCGTAAATTACCAACAAGATACAATTATGTACTCTTTTTTGGTTTATACAGTTCATTTTATTCTAGAAAAAAGCCTGTTTTTAATAGCGTTGCTACTTTGAAACTCCCCAATCAATTAGTATATTTGCGGTTAAATCTTTTGTGATTTTCTATTAAGATTTGCTATAAAATGTATTCCCTATGTTTGATAATTTAAGTGATAAGTTAGATAAAGCCCTTCCTGTGCTCAAAGGACACGGAAGTATTACAGAGGTTAACGTTGCAGAAACGCTAAAAGAGGTGCGTCGTGCCCTTTTGGAT
>JABHYI010000018.1 GCA_018656255.1 Bacteroidota bacterium | reverse complement strand
TACCTACTGTACTGCTTTCTATTGCTGTGTTCTTTCTCCTAAGTTTTTCGGAAAAAGAAGCTGCCATAGACCTTTCTCACTATAAAATTACAGAAAAAGCCTACCTATACCACGTCCCTACAAAAAAAGAATCGCAACAGGTTTCTTTACTCTCCAGTACGTCTTTTTTCAATATATTTTTAGGAAAAACATTTATAGGTTTTAAAGAAGCGCTTGGTTTTAATGAATCTACAGGTAATTATGCAAGTATAAATAGTTACGGTTATCTTGGTAAATACCAATTTGCGGCAACCACCCTCTCTCTTATTGGAGTCTATAATACACATGCTTTTTTGGCCAATGCTGCTTTACAAGAAAAAGCTTTTATTGCCAATACCTCGAGGAATAAATGGATATTACGCAGAGATATCAAGCGTTTTGTCGGCACAAAAATTAATAATGTACTTGTTACAGAGTCTGGTATTCTTGCAGCTGCACATTTAGCTGGTGCTGGTAACGTAAAAAAATACCTAAGAAGTGATGGCAATTTTTTCTTTAAAGACGCCTTTGGAACTACCATACACAACTATTTAAAGAAATTCTCGGGTTATGACACCTCTAGTGTAACCCCAAATATCAAAGCAAAAGCTATATAGTCTATACTTACACTACCCTTGTATTATAAACATTGTAGGTCTTTTGTGAAGATCAACTTTGATGCGTTTCCAGTTTTGTGCAGATTCGGTTCTAATAAACTCTGTAGACAAGGTAATATCACAAGCAACACATATATCTGTGTTTTTTTGTAAAGCCGTTGTAAGACTCTCTAGCATTTGATTATTCCTGTAAGGTGTTTCTATAAACAATTGACTTTGGTTGTCTTGGATAGACCTTTTTTCTAATTGTTTGATCTTTGCCTTGCGTTCTGCCTTATCTATAGGTAGGTAGCCGTTAAAAGCAAAATTCTGCCCATTAAAACCACTAGCCATCATTGCCAATAGTATAGAAGAAGGTCCAACCAGTGGTACTACTTTAATTCCGTTTTTGTGTGCCTGTGCCACCACTGCAGCTCCAGGATCAGCAATGCCGGGACATCCAGCATCAGAGATTACCCCAACATCCAGCCCCTTAAGGCATGGCTCTAGCATTTGAGGTATGTCCTGGGGCTTTGTAAACTTGTTTATTTCTTCTATATGTAAACTTCTTTGCTGTTTTTTACTCGCTACTGCTTTAATGAATCTACGAGCACTTTTTTCATGCTCAACGATGTAATAATCTATATTTTCTACTGCTTTTTTAACCAAAAGCGGAAGTACCTCTAGTGGAGAAGTTTCTCCCAGTGTACAGGGTATGAGGTATAGATTTCCTTTTAGGGTTTTCATTACTTATTTAATCATTAATTTTTTTACAAATTTAGCTCCCTGTTTGGTCGTTATAGTTATAAAATACATCCCTTTGGCAAAACTTGAGGTGTTTAGCTGTTTTTGGTTTGATTGTAGCGTTTCAGTATATATAATACTCCCTTTTACATCCGAAATTTTAAGATGTTCCATTACCTGTGTTTGTAGTTTGATACTCACAATATCGTTGGCTGGGTTTGGATATATTATTACATTATTGCTCTGATTTTCTGATATATTCATTTCAGGAACAGTACCCTTTATTTTTGAAATACTTCCGCCAAGATTTACAATATAATAGTCTCTGTAAATGTCTTCACCAAAACCAACCCAGGTACCTGGAAATTGTCCTTGATTTATATAACTAAGACTTTCAATGTCTAGTGTAGAAATCATACCGTCAATATCAGCAAAAATATATTGATAATACAGATCAGCCCATTCAGCTCCTCTATATACATACCCTCCAATTACAGAACCTCCTCCATTCCAACTGTAATCAAAAACCGGGAATGTTAACTCACTCTCATCTGGGCATCCTGAGGTGTTAAAAGGGGCATTACCTTCATAACATCTCCACCCGTAGTTTAATCCTGCCTGGGTTAAGCTAGCTCTGTTTACTTCTTCTCTAGCATTTTGCCCAACATCTCCAATCCAAATACTATTTGTTTCGGGATCCATGGTAAATCTAAAGGGGTTTCTAAGGCCTGTGGCCCAGATCTCGTCTCTGGTGTTTGGATCACCTATAAATGGGTTGTCTGAGGGGATGCCATAATTGTTGCCACCACTTTGGGTGTCTATGTCTATTCTTAGCAGTTTTCCGATAAGAAGAGTAGGGTTTTGGGCGTTGTTGTTTGTGTCACCACCTCCGCCACCATCACCAAGGCCAATATAGAGGTAGCCATCTTGGGGTCCAAAGGCAATGGTCCCTCCATTGTGGTTTGAGAAAGGTTGCGAAACTGTTAGCAACATTACTTCTGAGTTTGGATTTGCAATATCTGGATTTGAAGTACTTACAGAAAACTCGGAAATTTGTGTATCTCCACTACTGTTTGAGTAGTGTACAAAAAATCTACCGTTGGTTTGATACTCTGGATGAAATGCCAAACCCAGTAAACCTCTTTCGCCCCCTGCATTTACTATAGATTGGATATCAAGAAATGGTGTGGAGTTTACCACTCCATTTAAATCTACTATTTTAATAACTCCACCTTGTTCTACTACAAATAGCCTTTCATCTCCGGCATTTTTGAGCGCTAGTGGGCTAGAAAAACCATCAGCAAAATCTTCTAATTCTATAGTTTGTGAGAATGCATTTAAACAAAAAAATGCGCTAATAAGAAGGAGTATATTTTTCATGATTGTGTGTTTTAATCAAAGTAACAAAAATTAATGATTAACTAAAGGCGCGGCTACTCACAATTTTCTCACACGCTTTATGTAGCATCTTAAATACCTCTTCAAAGCCGTTTTCGCCACCATAGTATGGGTCTGGCACTTCTTTGTTATCTCCAGGGTATATGCTCTCTAGTATCAGAGATACTTTTTCTATCTCTTGGGGTGTTTTGGCTAATTTAATAACATCTCTATAGTTAGCTTTGTCCATCACAAAGATGTGATCATAGATTTCATAATCATAGGTAGAAAACTGTTTTGCTTTTTGGCGGGATATATCGATGTTATTTTTTGCAGCAACCTCAATACTTCTTGGGTCTGGTTTGTTGCCCACATGCCAAGCTCCTGTCCCGGCAGATTGCACCTCAAACCTATCTGCATCTAACATGTCCTCTAAAATACCATGCGCTAGAGGTGATCGGCAAATATTGCCCAGACAAACCATAAGTATTTTAGTTTTCAATGAATGCCTTTTTTAATACTACTAAAAATAGGAATAAAAAATCCCGCCATTGGCAGGATTTGATACTTTACAGTGTAAGTTTCTTTTGCAAGTCTTCCACATATTTTCTAAACTGTTTATCTGTACTTGATAGGTTGTCTACAGTTTTACAGGCATGTAAAACGGTGGCATGATCTCGTTGTCCTATCTGAGATCCAATAGATGCTAGTGATGCCTTAGTGAATTTCTTTGCAAAAAACATGGCCAGTTGTCTAGCTTGTACAATGTGACGTTTTCTTGTCTTAGACTGAAGTGTTTCAACATCCATCTGGAAATAATCGCTTACTACTTTTTGAATGTAGTCTATAGATACCTCACGTTTTGTATGCTTAACGTAGTTGTCTACGATCTTTTTTGCCAGATCTATGGTAATTTCTTTTTTATTGAAAGAGGAATGAGCTATTAGTGATATAATGGCGCCCTCTAATTCTCTAATATTTGTTTTAATGTTGTTTGCTAAAAACTCAACAATATCTTCTGGCATTTCTACACCGTCTCTATATAATTTGTTTTTGATAATAGCAATGCGCGTTTCACAATCTGGGTGATTAAGCTCTGCAGATAAACCCCACTTAAAGCGAGAGAGCAATCTTTGCTCTATGTCTATCATATCAACTGGTGCTTTGTCACTAGTTAATATAACTTGCTTTCCGTTTTGATGTAAATGGTTAAATATGTGGAAAAACACATCTTGAGTTCCTGCCTTACCAGAGAGTAATTGGATATCATCAACAATCAAAACATCAATTACTTGGTAGAAGTGAATAAAATCGTTTCTGTTATTTTTCTTTACAGATTCACTGTATTGTTGTACAAATTTCTCTGCCGAAATGTAAAGAACCGTTTTTTCTGGATACTTATCTTTTATGTCAACGCCTATGGCGTGCGCTAAATGAGTTTTACCAAGACCAACACTTCCAAACACCAATAAGGGATTGAAAGACGTTCCTCCTGGTTTGTTTGCAACTGCAATACCTGCAGATCTAGCCAATCTATTTGATTCTCCTTCCAAGAAATTTTCAAAATTATAACTTGGGTTTAATTGAGATTCTATTTTTACATTTCTAATACCAGGGATTACAAATGGATTTTTAAGCTCTGGGCTTTTGTTCTTTAGTGGAACATCCACATTTTGTGATCCTTGATTGTTGCTTCTGTTTGAACTTGGAATTCTTTCTGTAAAAGGCTGTTTGTTTCCGTAGGTGTTTTCCATCCTAATGACATACACCAACTTTGCCGTTGGGCCTAACTCTTTAGTTAAGGCAACTTTTAATAGTTTTACGTAGTGCTCCTCTAACCACTCATAAAAAAATTTACTAGGTACTTGAATACTCAATGCATTGTCACATAGCTTTACTGCTTTTATTGGTTCGAACCATGTTTTATAGGCTTGCTGGGTAATATTATCTTCGATAAACGAAAGACAATTATTCCATACAATTGCAGAGGTATTATTCATAGTTTTGTTAGAGGGTATTTTGTTGGTTAATCTTTTTATTTTAACTGTCTCAAAAAAATATTGACACATGGAATAGTTAAAAAAGCGCTCGAACTTTCTTGCACAACAAATATGTGAACAAATTTGTAAAAAAAAAAACCTTTTGCTGTTGAATTTTCGGTTTTTTTATTGCATGTTTAACTTGAGAGTCTTTAGGCTTAATAAATAACCACTTTTACAGCTATTATTTTTGAAAAAAACAACTACTACTTTGCGCGTTAGATATGGAGAGACAGACAAGATGGGAATCGTGTACTACGGAAATTACGCTACCTATTTAGAACAAGGAAGAACAGAATGGCTAAGAGATATAGGCTTTTCTTACAAATGGATGGAGGATAACGGTATTCATTTACCGGTTGTCGAATTAAGTGTCAAATATAAAGCACCTGCTCGGTATGATGATGTTTTGACTGTCACTACAACTCTAAAGAAAATTCCTACATACAGTATCGAATTCACCTATGAAATACACAATCAAGAGGGTCAACTTTTAATAACCGGTGAAACCTCTTTGGTTTTTGTAAATAGCATTACAAACAAGTTGCAACGAGCGCCCAATTATTTATTAGAGAAGTTAGTTTCGTAAACAATAATTGTAGGGAATTCTACTACAACCTTTTTATTGCTACTTTATAGGTGTTTTTAAATAAAGTGAAAATCTTGTCAGCATCTTTTTTTCTTACAGAAATTGTGAGTTTACAATTGTCTTCCAATTTTTGATCGATAAGCTTTATTTTTTCATCTTTTATGTTTCTCATCACTAAGCTCATTTCTGGATATTCAAAAAGAAGCACAAACGATATATTAATTGTTTTTTCTTGAATAGG
>JABHYI010000138.1 GCA_018656255.1 Bacteroidota bacterium | reverse complement strand
CAACACCACATCAAGAGGAAGAACGCTTCGTTTTTTGTTTGACGGCTCGTATGAAGAATTTAGAAATAAACTTACAGAGCTGGGAGAAACGCCACTTCCAAAATATATTAAAAGAGACGTAGAGCCAGAAGATGCAGAAAGATACCAAACTATTTTTGCCAAAGAAGAAGGTGCTGTAGCTGCTCCAACAGCAGGGCTTCACTTCTCAAAACATTTGTTAAAACGTCTAGAAATTAAAGGAGTTGATTTTGCAGAGGTAACTCTTCATGTTGGTCTTGGAACTTTTAGCTCTGTTGAGGTAGAAGATTTGTCTAAGCACAAAATGGATAGTGAAGAAATGCGCATAGATCAAAGCACTGTTGATATCATTAACAATGCCATTGTTGAAAAAAGACGTATTTGCGCCATAGGAACTACCGCAATGAGAGCCTTAGAGAGTTCTGTTTCTTCTCAACATACCCTAAACCCATATGCAGGTTGGACAAACAAGTTTGTCTTCCCTCCTCATGATTTTAGTATTGCAAATGCTATGGTAACCAACTTTCATACACCAAAATCTACACTTTTAATGATGGTTTCTGCCTTTGCAGGATATGATTTCACTAAAAGAGCCTATCAAGAAGCTATAAAAGAAAAGTATAATTTCTTTTCATATGGTGATGCGATGTTGATTATCTAACACCAATGTAGTTTAAAAACAAAAAGCGCTAATGTGTAATGCATTAGCGCTTTTTGTTTTTCTAGAGTTTTAGTGCTGCTATTTGCTTGAAATGATGTATTTTAGTTCCACTATTTTTTTGATTTGATAAAAAAACTCACATACATATTAGTTTTTCTGGTTGCTGTCTTGCCTATGTGCTCGCAGGAGCCCATTAGTTGGGATTTTGATGTAGACTCCTCTTCTAAAATAATCTCATTGCCGCCTCTAGATCTTGAGGTTATTGTGGCAGAAGATGCCCTTAATGATATTTATAAAAATCAACCCTGGCGCTATGGTATTTCAAGACCACTAGATATAGACATAGTCTCCCAAGGGTCTTGGACAACCCTTCCAAATGAGCAGGGTAGGATTTGGCTTGTTGGAGTTAGGTCTCCAGATGCCGTAAATTTAAGTGTAAATTTTGATGATATTTTTATTCCAAATGGCGCTCGGTTACAACTCTTTAATGGAGATAGAACAGATGTTTCACGCACCTACGGCTCACAAGAGAACACCCCTAATGGTAAACTGGGCTCTTGGTTTATCTCTGGAGATGTGATTTGGATAGAATACTTTGAGCCTGCTGGTGTAAATCAAATCTCTAGATTAAAAATAGGGAGTATTATTCATGGCTATAGAATGGGTAAAGTAACCCAGTTTGTGGCCAAAAACAAAGATTTTAATGATAGTGGGGCTTGCAACTATGATGTAAACTGTCCTGTTGGTGATGATTTCGAAAGTCATAAAAATATTATTAAAAAAGCGGTAGCATTACTTACTCTAGGTAACGGGTATTTATGCTCTGCATCTATGCTCAATAACACCGCTGGAGATAAAAAACCATTTTTATTAACCGCAAATCATTGTCTTCAAAATAGTGACCCTACCTATTGGAGCGTTCGTTTTAACTGGATGAGTCCATCTCCGGTTTGTGCTCAAGAAGACGCAAGTGTAGACATACAAACAAACTTTACAATTAGTGGGGCAACCCTAAGGGCTAGCAACGCACTTAGTGATTTTGCGCTAGTAGAGCTCGTAAATCCTGTACCTCCATCCTGGGACATTGTTTTTGCAGGCTGGGACAGAAGTGATACTGAGCCACTTTTTGAGGTGGGTATTCATCATCCTAATGGAGATATCATGAAGATATCTAGAGATGATGATGGCGCTGTAAAAGAAAATGCAAACGGGACACAAGTTTGGCTTATTGGCGGTGTGTCTGTGGGTAGCGGTGATGGCTGGGAGCTTGGAACTACCGAGAGCGGTTCTTCAGGATCTCCACTGTTTAGTGATACAGGAAAAATCATTGGCCAATTATACGCAGGACAATCAAACTGTATAGGTACAGAAAACAATAATGATTATGATATTTATGGAAGGTTTGGCATCTCTTGGGACGCTGGACAAAACCCTTCCTCAAGGCTTAAAGATTGGTTAGACCCTCTTGGTACAGGACAAACTACAACAGCGTCTGTGCAAAATATATTAGGGGTTCCAGATAATCTATTAACAGGTGTTTTAGAAATATACCCCAACCCTGCATCAAGCGTTCTAAGGGTAACAAATACAAGATATCCTAATCTTGTTTATAATTTGTATACTGCTACCGGGCAGCGTGTAATGGGAGGTTCCCTTTCAAACACCGATAACATCATTAACATTGAGAGTGTGGTTAAAGGGATTTATTTCTTGCAGCTTATTGATGGCAATACCAACGAGCAAATCACAAAAAAAATTAGCGTAGATAAGTAATTTTACCATCAAGGGTGTCTATGTTGTCGTTTCTTTAAAAACTAAGAAACGATTTTTTTATGCACTAAAGTGGGGTTAAATAATAGTATTTTTGCAGAACAATGGAGCAAACCAAAAAAGACATACGCGCATTATCAAAAGAAGAACTTCGATCTTTTTTTGAATCTATTGGAGATAAACCCTTTAGAGGTAATCAAGTATACCAGTGGCTTTGGAGTAAAGGGGCACACACCTTTGACCAGATGACAAATCTTTCAAAAGAGACTAGAGATCATCTGCAGGCTCATTACGTGATCAATCACATAAAGGTAGATAGCATACAAAGAAGTAAGGACGGTACCATTAAAAATGGTGTTAAACTCCATGACGGCCTTGTTGTAGAGTCTGTATTAATTCCCACAGGCACAAGAACCACCGCTTGCGTATCTTCTCAAGTTGGATGTAGTTTGGATTGTAAATTTTGTGCAACGGCTAGATTAAAGCGTATGCGAAATTTAAACCCAGACGAAATCTATGATCAAGTAGTTGCCATTGACAAAGAAAGCAGATTGTATCACAACAGGCCCCTTTCCAATATTGTTTTTATGGGTATGGGTGAGCCTTTGATGAATTATAAAAACGTATTGGCTGCTATAGAAAAAATAACAAGCCCGGAAGGACTCGGCATGTCACCAAAACGTATTGTGGTTTCCACATCTGGTGTTCCAAAGATGATAAAGAAAATGGCTGACGATAACGTAAAGTTTAATCTAGCCGTATCATTACATTCTGCTATTCAAGAGACTCGTGAGAAAATCATGCCTTTCGCAACATCTTTTACCCTAACAGATCTTAAGGAGTCTTTAGAGTATTGGTATGAAAAAACAGCCAAGCAAATAACCTATGAGTATGTTGTTTGGAGTGGTATAAATGATCAAAAGCAAGATGTAGCCGCCCTTATTACCTTTTGCAGTTATGTGCCTTGCAAAGTAAATATAATAGAGTACAACCCTATTGATGATGGTATGTTTCAACAGGCAGATAACAAAGCGCTTGATCTTTATATTACGATGTTAGAAAAAGCAAGAATCCCAATTACTGTAAGAAGAAGCAGGGGTAAGGATATAGATGCTGCTTGTGGGCAGTTAGCTAATAAACAATAAAAAAGAGCGCTATTTCTAGCGCTCTTTTTTATAAATTCTAATTTCTTAGATTACTTTACAAACTTGAAAGTCTTTTTAGAACCTTCAATAGTAACAGTTGCTATGTAAACTCCGGTGTTAAGACCAGCAAGATTTACTTGTGCATTTGTACTTGTTAACTTTTGAGAAATTACTTGTTTTCCTGTAATGTCAAAAATTGCAACACTACTCATTGCAGTGTTTGCTTTCAGGTTTAATTGACCATCTGCAACAAACTGTGCAAAACCGTTAAGGTTGTTGTCATTGTTTCCTAGTCCAGTATCACCCGCAGTTATTGTTGCCTCAGGTGTTGCATCAAAAGCAAATCCTTTAACAGTGAATGATCCTGTAGCTGCATCTGTAGCAAAATCCATTTCTACCCAACCATAGTGAGAGTTTCCTTGGAAGTCGAAAACAAGTCCTAAATATGCATTGTCTTCTGAACCACAGAATTCTGAATTACTGTAAGCACAACCGTAAAAGTTTAAATCACCTCTTACTCCAGCATCAGTCATTGGGCTAGATGTTTCAATATCGTCTCCAGCAAACAAAAGTTGTGGGTATTGGTAATTTCCAGCAGGTATTCCAATAAATGCACCACCATTTGCAACATCGTCAGCATCTCTAGGTCTTGTTACAAAACTTAATCCTCCAGTTGCCTCAGCAATTGTTATTGAAAAATCTGCAGTACCATCGTCATTCAAGTCAATATTGTACCTTCCGTCATTGTCGTCTCCTGGTGTTAGTGTTATGTCTTCAACATCAGTATAGACAACTTGTCCAGATGCAATAGCAGTAGCAAGAATTGCTGCTGAGATTGATGAATAATTTCTTAAT
>JABHYI010000047.1 GCA_018656255.1 Bacteroidota bacterium | reverse complement strand
CAACACCACCTAAGTCAATAACTGTGTTTTCTGCAGCACTAAAGTTATTACGTACCTTCCAATTGAAGTTATCACTCTGGATTAGTGTAAAGTTTAAACCTAATTCTACACCTTCGATTTGATTTTCAGCAATGTTATCAGCTGTAAAGGTAGCTCCAGTTGATGGAGAAATTGGTCTGTTTACAATTTGATCTTGTATTGTTCTTCTATATACAGTTGCATCAATACTAATTCTTTTCTTGAATAAATCTGCATCAAAACCAAGTTCAAATTCTTTTTGAAGTTCTGGTTTAAGATTAACATTTCCTAAGAAAGAAGATAGTCCGTTTGTAGTAATTGCATTACCATCACTATCTATTACTGCAGAAGCTGTAGAGTTAAATCCTGTTCTTGTAGAATATACTCCTGGGAATCTTGCAGAGGTACCGTAACCTGCACGGAACTTCATATAATTTAGAGCATCAGAAGAACCACCATCCATTGATGTTGGTACAAATGAAAGTGATGCACCAGGGTAGAATAATGAATTGTTTTCTGCCTCTAGAGTTGAAGCCCAGTCATTACGACCAGATAATGTTAAGAATAAATATCCACCATAATCAAAAGCAGCTTCTCCATAAGCACCTAATATGTTTTGTTGTGCTTGGAAAGTTAAACTACCCGCAACTGGATCATTAATTGTTTGGTCAATAAAGTTGTCATGATCAAAGAAACCAAATACTACTTGGTTTTGACTAGACTGTCCAAATTGCTCATAGGTATCACGTCTTGCGTTGAAACCTAGTTGAGTTGTTAAACTAAACTCATCGGCAAGCTCTATGTTGTTGAAACTAAAGTTTAAGTTGTGGTCAAAAATAAAGTTTGTACCATTAGTTGTTCTTAAATAACCTGTCGTGTATGGTGCAGTAACACTTCCACGAGCAGCTTTAAACTCTTGAGTTTCGTTGTATGTATCCAAACCAAAACGGTAAGAGACAGACGTGTTGTCAGAGATTTCATAAGAAGCACCTAACTTACCGTAAAAACGATTTGTTTTTTGCTCACTTCCAGCATAGTTAGATAACCATCTTGGATTTTCTTGATCTGTTCTGTAGTATACACTAGATCTATCATTTGGATTTTCATAAGGAATATTATTTAAATCCAAGTTTCTTGGCATAAATAATGTTCTTGTAAAAATAGATAAAGCTCCACCTGCGTTGTTTGCTGCAATTGGTGGTGTATTTACTCTCGTGCTACTAAAGTTAGCAGTTCCGTTAAATGAAAATTTGTTAGAAAGTTTTGTAGAACCACCAAGTCCAATGTTGTAACGAGTTAAACCGTTATTTCTGATGTACCCATCTTCAGTTGTGTAACCAAAGTTTAAGTTGTAACGAGTGTTACCATCATTTCCAGGAGATCCTGCAACATTCACAGACATTGACTGACCAAGTCCAGTTCTAAAGAAGTCTTTTACATTGTTCTCTGCTGCTACATAAGGAATCTTTAATCCGTCATACTCAGGGAATAAGTTTCCAAAAGATGCATACGGGTGAGATACCTCAAGACCAGCGTCAAAACGTGCTCCCCAGTTACCTACATAACCAGAGTTGATTGTGTTATCAGCTCCTTGACCATACTCATTTTGGTAATCTGCAAGGTTAGATATTTGTGTTTGGTATACAGAAGAGTTAACAGTAACCTCAAACTTTTTGTTTAAGTCTTGCTTAGATCCGTTTTTCGTTGTGATAAGTACAACACCATTTCTACCTTGTTGTCCGTATAGTACAGAAGCACTCAAACCTTTTAAGATTTGTACACTTTCAACATTGTTTGGATCTAAATCCAAGAAACGACTACTTGTTACTGTGTTACCACCATCAAAATCTGTTTGTTGGTTTGTACCAGAGTCAAAAGGAACACCATCTACAATAAATAAAGGTTGATTGCTACCGTTAATAGAACTTCTACCACGAATAACAAAGTTAGTACCAGATCCAGTTGCTCCACTGTTACCTACAATCTGAACACCGGCAACTTTACCATTTAATGATCTAACAACGTCAGATTCTGGTTTGTTTTCGATTTCATCAGCTTGTAGTGTTGTAACTGCATATCCTAAAGACTTACGTTCTTTAGTTGCACCACCGTAACCTGTAAGTACTACCGCATCTAGCGTTTCTCCTTGAGCCATTGTCACATTCATCATGCTTGATGATGCTGTAACAAGTTTTTCTTGAGAGTCAAACCCTACATAAGAGTATACAAGTGATTGCCCCACCTCTGTTGAGATAGAATAATTTCCATCAAAATCAGATTGAGTACCATTTGTCGTACTTTTTACAATAATATTTACTCCTGGTAGCGGTAAGCCTGAATCATCAGTCACTGTACCGGAGATTGTTTTTTCCTGTGCAAATGATATTTGCACTACTAACGCTAGTAATAGCGTTAAAATTCCACTAAACTTTGTTTTCATTTTTATATTTATTTGAATTAGCCAACTTCAAAAATCTAAATAAAAAGTTAATTACACAACTATTTAAACTTAAATTTTGCTTTTTTCTCAAAGCCTGTTGCTGTTTTTGTTTAATAAAACCTAAAATTGTGAAGCGATACTTAGATGTATTTTTGAGTTTGAAAATTTAAATGCCTGACCATCAAGATTTCCGTTGGCTACTATAAACTTTAAAAGTCCTGCTTTAGTAACCATACCTAACCCTAAGCCAAAACTATATAATTTTTCTTTTTGTCTTAGAATTTCATTTTCAAAATAACCTATATCTATTATGGAGTGCAAGTAGGTTTGTTGATTTAATAAATAGCGGTATTCTGTATTAAATACCGATAGTAGTGATGCATCTATGCTGTTTTCTGCAAATCCACGCATACTGTTTATGCCTCCAAACCTAAAGAGTTCATTTGTAAGGTAGTTCTCGCTAATTATTACTTTGGTTGTGTTTTGCAGATAGACTGCGTTTTTTTGATTTAGGTTAAAGGTGTGGTGTACTGTGTTTGATAGAGTACCTTGTCTTGTTTTAGTTGTATTTGTTTTTCTTGTCCCAAGACCTCCTTGCAGGCTCATAAATGTTTTTACAGGAAAAAGCGTGCTCTGTTGTAATTTTAAAAAAACTAGTCCAGCCCTAAGAGAGGCTGTATTGAAATCTTGAATATTTTGAGGGTTTG
>JABHYI010000198.1 GCA_018656255.1 Bacteroidota bacterium | reverse complement strand
TACTTCATCACTACCTAGAGTACGTGACTTCAACGGTATCAAAGCCACTGGTTTTGACGGAAGAGGAAACTACTCACTGGGTGTAATTGAACAAATTATATTCCCAGAGATCGATATCGATAAGGTAAAAAAGATTGAAGGTTTAAATATCACTTTTGTGACCTCTGCTGCTACAGATAAAGAAGCAAAATCATTATTAACAGAACTAGGTTTACCTTTTAAAAAGAACTAAGATGGCTAAAGAATCAATGAAAGCCCGTGAGGTTAAAAGAGCAAAAACGGTAGCTAAATATGCTGAGAAACGCAAAGCTTTAAAAGAAGCTGGAGATTACGAAGCATTACAGAAATTACCAAAAAACGCTTCTCCAATTCGTATGCACAACAGGTGTAAACTTACAGGAAGACCAAAGGGATACATGAGAACATTTGGACTTTCACGTGTAACATTCCGTGAAATGGCAAATCAAGGACTTATCCCAGGTGTTAGAAAAGCATCTTGGTAAACTAAATTTTTAGTACTATAATAAGCATTATAAATTGGTGAAAGGTTTTGAAATAGTAGTATTTCAGAAAACCATTACCGCAACTTAATAAAAATGAATACAGATGTAATCGCAGATTACCTAACGAGAGTTAGAAATGCAGTAAATGCAGGGCACCGTGTTGTTGAAATACCGGCGTCTAATCTAAAAAAAGAAATCACAAAAATTCTTTTTGACCAAGGATTTGTGTTAAGCTACAAGTTTGAAGATGATAAAGGGCCTCAGGGAACAATCAAAATCGCTTTAAAGTATGACAAGCTTACCAAAGATCCAGTGATCAAGAAAATTCAAAGAATTAGTAAACCAGGTCTACGTAAGTACTCAAATTCTAAAGAGATGCCACGTATTTTGAATGGATTGGGAATTTCTATTGTTTCTACTTCTGCGGGAGTAATGACAGGAAAACAAGCCCAAGCTCAAAATGTAGGTGGTGAAGTATTGTGTTACGTATATTAATCATTAAAGACAAGAACAGATGTCAAGAATAGGTAAAAACCCGGTAGCAATTCCAGCAGGTGTTACAGTTGATGTTAATGAAAACATAGTGACTGTAAAAGGAAAATTAGGAGAGTTATCGCAAGAGTACTCTGATGTTACAATTAATGTGGATGGCGATCAAGTTATCGTTACACGTTCTACAGATCATAAAGATCACAGAGCAAAGCACGGATTGTATAGAGCTTTAATCTTTAACATGATTGAAGGTGTGTCAAAAGGATGGACTAAAGAATTAGAATTGGTTGGAGTTGGTTACAGAGCCAGCAATCAAGGACAAAAATTAGACTTAGCCTTAGGATTTTCTCATAACATTGTATTGAATATTGCTCCAGAGGTAAAGGTTGAGACAGTTTCAGAAAAAGGAAAAAATCCAATCGTAAAATTAACATCTCACGATAAGCAATTGGTAGGTCAGGTAGCTGCGAAGATTCGCGGATTCCGTAAGCCAGAGCCATACAAAGGAAAAGGTGTGAGGTTTGTAGGAGAACAAATAAGAAGAAAAGCAGGTAAATCTGCATAAGCAATAGAGAACGTTATGAAATTATCAAAACAAGACAGAAGACAGCGTTTACGTTTCAGAATACGTAAAACTGTATCAGGAACTGTTCAACGTCCGCGCTTGGCAGTTTTCCGAAGTAATAAAGAAATTTATGCTCAATTGATCGATGATGTAAGTGGTAAAACTATCACTGCAGCTTCCTCAAGAGACAAAGATATAGATGCTACTAAAGCAAATAAAGTGGAGGCAGCAAAGTTGGTAGGTAAAGCAATCGCAGAGAAAGCCGTAAAGGCAGGTGTTGACACCATTTCTTTTGACAGAGGAGGTTATTTATACCACGGTAGAGTTAAATCATTAGCAGAAGGTGCCCGTGAAGGTGGCTTAAAATTCTAAGCAGTATGTATCAGAATTATAAAAACGTAGAATTAGTAAAACCAAGTGGTCTTGATTTAAAAGATCGTTTGGTAGGAGTACAACGTGTAACTAAGGTTACAAAAGGTGGTAGAGCTTTTGGTTTCTCAGCTATTGTTGTAGTTGGAGATGAGAATGGTGTGGTAGGACAAGGATTAGGTAAATCTAAGGATGTTGCAAGCGCAATTGCTAAGGCAATTGAAGATGCAAAGAAAAACTTAGTACGTATTCCTTTGAATAAGGCTTCATTGCCTCACGAGCAAAAAGGAAAGTATGGTGGTGCAAGAGTAAACTTACTACCCGCAGCTCCTGGTACAGGGGTTATTGCTGGTGGTGCTGTACGTGCCGTATTAGAAGCAGTTGGGGTGCATGATGTATTATCAAAATCTCAAGGATCTTCTAACCCACATAACGTAGTGAAAGCAACTTTTGATGCTTTACTACAAATGAGAAGTGCACAAACTGTTGCAAAGCAGCGTGGTATTTCATTAGAAAAATTGTTTAAAGGATAAACAACACTAAGATGGCAAAGATAAAAGTAACAAAGGTAAAAAGTGCAATCAATCGCACCCAAACCCAGAAGAGAACGCTTGAAGCTTTAGGACTTAAGAAAATAGGTCAAACAGTTGAGCATGATGACACGCCAAATATTCTTGGTATGGTAAATAAAGTTAAACATTTGGTTTCTATGGAAACCCTATAAGATAAAAACACATGGAATTAAATAACTTAAAACCTGCAGAAGGTTCGGTTAAAAGACAAGGAAAGCGCGTTGGTCGTGGACAAGGTTCTGGAAAAGGTGGTACTGCAACACGTGGTCACAACGGAGCAAAGTCACGTTCAGGGTATTCTAAGAAATTAGGATTTGAAGGTGGGCAAATGCCTCTTCAACGTCGTGTACCAAAGTTTGGTTTTACCAACATAAACCGTATAGAACACCAAGGTATCAATTTAGATACTTTGCAACAGTTGGTTGACGACAAGAAAATTAAAGGTGCTATTGATTTTGAAACAATAGTTGCTTTAGGTCTTGCTCGTAAACACGAATTAGTTAAAATTCTTGGAAGAGGAGAGTTGAAAGCTAAGTTAACTGTAACTGCTCATAAATTTACGGGAACTGCTCAGAAGGCTATTGAAGCTGCTGGTGGTGAAGTTGTAACACTATAATAAAACTAAGGATGAAATTTATTGAAACCTTAAAAAATGTTTGGAAAATAGAGGAACTACGTAACCGTATTATGGTAACGTTGGGTCTATTGCTTGTATACCGTTTTGGAGCACAAGTAGTACTACCTGGTATTGATGCCTCAAGACTTGCTGAATTCTCTGGTAAATTTGATGCCGGCGGAATTGGTGGTTTATTAAATGCCTTTACAGGAGGTGCATTTGCAAATGCTTCTGTTTTTGCATTGGGTATTATGCCATACATTTCGGCTTCCATTGTGGTTCAATTAATGCAAATTGCTGTTCCTTACTTGCAAAAATTACAAAAAGAAGGAGAGAGTGGTAGAAAGAAGATCAATCAAATTACACGTTGGTTAACCATCGGTATTTGTTTAATACAAGCACCAAGTTACCTTTTCGGTTTAGAGGCCTTAGGAGTTCCTTCTGCAGCTTTCATACTAGGTAAAACTCCTATGTTCTTTGTTTCTTCTACTATAATTCTAGTAACAGGTTGTGTGTTTGCAATGTGGCTAGGAGAGAAGATTACAGATAAAGGGATTGGAAACGGTATATCTATACTAATTATGGTAGGTATTATTGCTACACTACCTCTATCATTTGCTCAAGAATTGGCTTCATCTTCATTGATGTTAGTGCTTATTGAGCTTGTGATATGGTTTGTTATCATACTTCTTAGTGTACTGCTTGTAATGGCTGTTCGAAAGATCCCGGTCCAATACGCACGCAGAACAGCTTCTGGTGAGTATGAGAAGAATATATTTGGAGCAAGACAGTTCATTCCATTAAAGTTAAACGCTTCTGGAGTAATGCCAATTATCTTTGCCCAAGCGATCATGTTTGTACCAAGTTTTTTAGGTGGTGTAAGCTTTATGAAAGAATCTTCTGTTGGACAGTGGATGCAAACAAGCTTTAGTGATATGTTTGGTTTGTGGTATAATATTACCTTTGCTTTGCTAACCATTGTGTTTACTTATTTTTACACTGCAATTACAGTACCAACAAATAAGATGGCCGATGATTTAAAGAGAAGCGGTGGTTTTATTCCTGGTATTAAACCTGGAGGTGAAACAGCAGAGTTTCTAGACAAAATTATGTCACAAATTACATTGCCAGGTTCTGTGTTTTTAGCACTCATAGCAATATTTCCTGCTATTGTTGTTAAATTCTTAGGAGTACAACAAGGATGGGCATTGTTTTTCGGAGGTACGTCTCTACTAATTATGGTAGGTGTAGCAATAGATACATTACAACAAATAAACTCATATTTATTAAATCGTCATTATGATGGTTTAATGAAAGCGGGGAATAGTAACAGAAAATCGAATAAGTAAAGATGGCTAAACAATCCGCAATTCAACAAGATGGAACAATTACAGAAGCATTATCCAATGCAATGTTTCGTGTAGAGTTA
>JABHYI010000019.1 GCA_018656255.1 Bacteroidota bacterium | reverse complement strand
TAGAGCAATGTGCACTTGATCATTGGTGGTTTGTTTGTATGCTCGTAAACGATAGGGACCAAAGTTTGTATTGATGGTAAAATCTTCTTCTTTTTCTATCAAAGAGTCATGCTCCATTCTGTAGGCAACTAGATCTTCAATGGAGACTAGCTTTAGGTCAAACTTTTTGGCAACTTGGGCAAGTTCTCCAAGGCGTGCCATGGTTCCATCTTCATTCATTATTTCTACAATCGCGCCAGCAGGTTTTAGCCCTGCTAGTCTCGCAAAGTCAATGGCAGCCTCTGTGTGGCCAGTTCTGCGCAGTACACCTCCGTCTTTTGCCTTGAGCGGGAAAATATGTCCTGGTCTACTCAAATCAAAGGGTTTTATGGAAGGGTCTACCAATGCTTTCACTGTTTTTGCTCTATCCTTGGCAGAGATGCCTGTAGTAACACCATGCCCTTTAAGATCTATGGAAATAGTGAAGGCAGTTTCCATTGGGTCTGTGTTATTGCCAACCATCATTTCAAGTTGTAATTCTTTACAACGACTTTCTGTGATGGGCGTACAAATAAGACCACGACCATGGGTTGCCATAAAATTGATGATCTCTGGAGTAATGTTTTCTGCGGCTGCTACAAAATCACCTTCGTTTTCACGATCTTCATCATCTACTACAATAATCACCTTACCCTGTTTGATATCTGCAATAGCTTCTTCAATGGTGTTTAATTGTATTTTAGTTCCTTGTTTTGTAGTAATCATAGTCCTTAAATTTTGGATGCAAAGATAAACAATGCTAGTGATACCTTATGGCGAAATTTTAAATCCCTGTCATATTTTAGGTATAAATTGTCTTGAGTAAAGATACAAAGGGTTTGCTTAAAATTGTAAATCACAACGATAGTAACTAACAATATATAAGCAAGGTTTCTTAATAACTTTTTAGTTTCAATTTTATTAAAATGTTTACTTTTGAAATCCAAGAAAAATTTCAGAAAAAAAGAGCCATGAGCGATACAATAGAAAGAATTAAATGTTTGATAATTGGTAGTGGTCCTGCGGGATATACTGCTGCAATTTATGCTGCACGTGCAGATTTGAGTCCTGTTATGTATACAGGTATGGAGCCTGGTGGACAATTAACCACCACTACAGAGGTTGATAACTTTCCTGGGTATCCAGAAGGTATTGATGGCCCAACCATGATGGTGCAATTACAACAACAAGCAGAACGTTTCGGCACCCAGGTAAGAATAGGTATGATTACTGCCATAGAATTTAGCACCCAAGTTGGAGGAATTCATAAAGCAACCGTAGATGGTAAAACACAAATAGAGGCAGAATCTATTGTTATTTCAACAGGGGCAACTGCAAAATATTTAGGGATACCTAGTGAGCAAAAATTACGTGGAGGTGGTGTGTCTGCCTGCGCTGTTTGTGATGGGTTCTTTTATAAGGGACAAGATGTTGCAATAGTTGGCGCTGGAGATACCGCTGCAGAAGAAGCAACCTATCTTGCTAACATATGTAATAAAGTAACCATGTTGGTACGTAAAGATTACATGAAAGCTAGTAAAGCGATGCAGCATAGAGTAACCTCTACACCAAATATTGATCTGCGCTACAATACAGAAGTAGATGAGGTAATAGGAGACATGGTCGTTGAAGGATTACGCATGAAAAACAATAAGGATGGCACCACAGAAGATATTGCCATTACAGGTCTCTTTATTGCTATTGGGCACAAGCCAAATACAGATATATTTAAAGGCCAATTAGATATGGATGATACCGGATATTTAATTACTAAGGGAAAGTCTACCAAGACAAATCTTCCTGGAGTGTTTGCTAGTGGAGATGTACAGGATAAAGAATACCGTCAAGCAGTAACTGCTGCCGGTACAGGTTGTATGGCTGCCTTAGACGCAGAACGCTACCTAGCTACCCTAGAGACGGCCGTGGAGGCATAAATTTTAATACACAATATAAAAGGCTGCAATACCTAGTATTGCAGCCTTTTTTGTGACCTATAGCTTTTGAATGCCTCGTATTAGTTTTGATTTGTATTTACAGGCACAACAGGCTCTATAGGCACTGGAGGTGTTGGTGGGCTAGGAGCTTGTATGTTAGCATCAATTATAGTATTTGACTCCTCTATACAATCAAGACACTGAGTCCCTTCTGGTGTTATTAATAGTGTTTTTTCTTCGTCACCTAAAATAAGAATGTCTCTATATATAGGTTCGTTTTTATGAAAAGAGCGTGTATTGGTAGCTGCAATTAATCTTGTGTTTACAGGCAGATATAAAATGACCTCTATTTGTTGGTCTCTATATTTATTGGTGATGTCTGTCAAGAAATAGCCATCTAGTATAAGCTCATTGGTATTTTTGTTAAAATTATACTTAAAATCAATTGCTTGGGCTCTTGCTTTTGCTTGTTTGTAATCTTTACCACTAGCTATTTTGTTTAGTACTATTTTCCCGACTTTTTCATCGGTGCTTCTTACAATTAGCCTGATATCCCTAGAGTATAATACTTTGTTTCCATTTGCATCAGGTTTAATTTCTAGTCCACTACGTCTGTAGGCTTCAAAACTATACGTATCGTTGTTATACATGCTTAATTTTAGCGGGGTTTGCATGTTTATACTAAGTGGAGTTTGTGTGCTAAAATTGTTTTCAAAAGCCCTGTCTATAGCTTGCCTGGCTCCCAATATAACTAGTATGCTTATGGCTGCAATCCAAAGTATTGTAAGGGTTATTTTAACTGGGGTACCAATAGATTTAATGTTAGGAAACATAATTTTTAGCCCTAAAATAAAAAGAAGTAGCAGCGGGATACCTGCTATTAAAGTAATAATTAATGTTACAATCCAAATGGGTGTATTTGTTGTGTCAACTAATTGGTAAATATCCATCCCGGCACCTGTATCGTAGATACCAAATGTGCCAAATACCGTCATACCAATAAGTATCGAAATAAGCCCTAATAACCCTGCTATTACTATTAATAGTCCAAAAAACTTTATACCAATTTTAAATACAGTTGATAAAATAGCACCAAGGGAATCAAAAAAAGTGGCAGAGCCTTTTTTTATTTTTTCTCCGTATTTATCATAATCTACATTTTTTATGTTTTGCGATACTTTTTGATATCCTTCATTAAACTTTTTTTCTATGTTAGAGATGTTA
>JABHYI010000119.1 GCA_018656255.1 Bacteroidota bacterium | reverse complement strand
TAAAATAAAAAAAATATGTTGAATTTGAGAGTATTTCAAAAATAACTAAAATTGCATAATAGTACTCCCATTTCGAGTACGAGAACCCTTGTTAATCATCTGATTTTCAAGGGTTTTTTGATTTTAAAAACCAGATTTTGCCAACCATTTGCCAACCGTTTTTTTAAAGTGCTGTTTTTTAATTAGAGAAAAAAGTCGGCCAGCACTACTAAAAACCAAAAAAAGTCTCAATGATAATTTATTTTAGCTCTATCCTTCTCAAATAATATCGGTTTTCTTTAGATGGGGAGGTGTTTGTATAAGTAGGTATAATACTAAACCCTAACATTTCTGCAAGCTTAAAAAATAAGCTTGTAATCATATTTATATTACTTGAATTTTAATTTCTTCTCAATTGCTTCAATCATAATATTTGCAATATCTAGACCTGTTGCAGACTCTATTGCCTCTAACCCTGGAGATGAGTTCACTTCCAACAGTAAAGGCCCTTTATTAGACCTAATAATATCTACACCCGCAACAGGTAGGTCTAATATTCTAGCAGCTTTAATTGCTAATTTTCTCTCTTTTGAGGTAATTTTTATACTTGATGCACTACCTCCCTGATGAATATTTGCTCTAAACTCGCCTTTTTCTGCTTGACGCTGCATAGAAGCAACCACTTTACCATTGACTACAAAACAACGAATATCTTGACCATTTGCTTCTTTGATAAATTCTTGCACTAAAATATTAGTCTTTACACTCTTAAAAGCATTGATCACACTCTCTGCAGCCTTTGTGGTTTCTGCCAAAACAACACCTTTCCCCTGGGTACTTTCTAATAACTTTATGATAAGGGGTGCACCATTTACCATCTTTATAAGATCTTTAGTATCTAGCGGAGAATTTGCAAATCCGGTAATAGGAATATGTATATCGTGTTTTGCAAATAATTGAGTAGCCAAAAGCTTGTCTCTAGATTGTGTTATAGCATCTGCAGAGTTTAAGCAGTAGGTATTCATTGCATCAAACTGACGTATTAAAGCGCAGGCATAAAAAGTAGCTGATGGCTTAATACGCGGTATAATGGCATCAAATTCATCTATAACATTACCTCCCCTGTAACGTATTTGCGGCTCTGTGGCATCAAACTTCATGTACGCCTGTTGTACATTGAGAAATACCATTTCATGACCTCTAGAGCGCCCAGCCTCTAAAAGACGTTTATTACTAAATAAATCAGGGTTACTTGCTAAAAGCGCAATTTTTAATTTTGTTTTTTGGGTTTTAAATGATGCATACTTTATATCCAATTGTTCCTGAGTATATTTAGGAAAAAGATAGCTAGTTGATGGGTTTACTAAGTAACGATTAGATAGCGCTTCTCTTCCTAATAACATTCTAAACTCCATAGCATCTCGATTTGCAAGTGTAAGTTCAATTTCAAAAGTATCCTCGCCAAATGTAATAGGAGTTTTGATAACGAGTCGTTGCTCTGAAATACCTATGGAGCTTTTTACAGTTCTTTTGGAATGAATTTTAGCCTCACAGCTAATACTAATACTTTTATTTTCCTGCAGTGGGGTTACCTCAAAGCGAACCCACTCCTGGGTTTGTTTTAAAAAAATCTTAATATTACTTGCTTGAATTGATGATGTTTTAGCACCAGAGTCTATACGAGCCTTGATTGCTGGAATTTTGAAGGATTCAAATGAACACCATTCCTCACTTCCTATAATTTTTAAGTTGTTCAATTTTTATTTTTATTTAATTATTTATTGTAATGCTATTTAAATAGCAATCTGTGTTTATACACTAGTGCAAAATACTTCATTTTCTGTTTTAAAACTTTTAAATTCTATCATATAACCATTTGGGTCTGTAATAAAAAAGGAAAGGTGCTCCCCTATTTTGTTTTTCATGAAAGTAACCTCAGTAGTGACCTCGTGATTAGATTTAAAGAGCTTTGTATACAAGTCTCCCCAAACTTGCACAGGTATAATTACACCAAAATGAAAGGAAGGCAACACACTTTCTCCCAACTTGTAGTTTTTAAAATTAAAATTAAAATCACCTGCCTGGGTAAAGGTTAGTTGGTTGTCATATAAATTAATATCTGCCCATTTATCTGCATATCTTCCTAGAGATGCACCTAAAATAGAGGTGTAAAAATTTTTTGTAACTTCTATACTCTTACAGGGTAATGCTAAGTGAAATTGTGCTTTCATACTGTTTTATTTTACTTGATTATTATAGTTCTGAGTCTTGTATTGTGTTTGGATCGTTAGCCTCAAAATCTAAACTATGATCCTCATCATAGTTTTCCATAGTCACAGCAAGGTTTATACTGACTTTAACTAGATATGTTACTTCATCTGTATCTATTTGTACAGCTTCAATCCAATGATTTTTAGTGTTTTTAAACTTGATGATATGATGATCATCATACCCTTCTGGGTATTTCTCTACCAAGAGAGCTAATAAATCTGGGGTTAACTTTTTAAAATCTATAATAATACGTTTTCTTGAATCCATAATTACATATTTAATAAGTAAGCAAATATCAGCGGCGCTACAATTGTAGCGTCACTCTCAATAATAAATTTAGGGGTATCTATATCTAGTTTGCCCCATGTGATCTTCTCATTAGGTACCGCACCACTATATGACCCATAACTTGTAGTTGAATCACTTATCTGGCAGAAATAACTCCAAAAGGGAGTTTCTTTCTCTTCCATGTCTTGATATAACATAGGGACTACACATATTGGAAAATCTCCAGCGATACCACCACCAATTTGAAAAAAACCAATGCCATTTTCAGAATTATTTTTATACCAATCTGCTAAAAATGTCATATACTCTATTCCAGATTTTACGGTATTTGCATTGAGTTCACCTTTAAGAACATAACTAGCAAAAATATTTCCCATAGTACTGTCTTCCCAGCCTGGACAAACAATGGGGAGGTTTTTTTGTGCAGCAGCATACATCCAAGAATTTTTGACATCAATTTCATAATATTGTTCCAAAACTCCAGACAATAGCAGTTTATACATATACTGGTGAGGGAAAAACCTCTCTGATTTACCTTGGGCATCTTTCCATATTTTTACAATATGTTTTTCTAAACGCCTAAAGGCCTCTTCCTCTGGAATACATGTATCTGTCACACGATTTAATCCTTTTTCAAGTAAATCCCACTCATCTTGTGGGGTTAGGTCACGATAATTTGGTATACGCTTGTAGTGAGAATGCGCCACTAGATTCATAATATCTTCTTCTAGGTTGGCGCCAGTACAAGAGATAATTTGGACTTTATCTTGGCGTATCATTTCTGCAAAACTTATCCCTATTTCTGCAGTACTCATAGCACCTGCAAGAGAAACAAGCATTTTTGAGCCTGAGTGAAGTTGTGCTTCATATCCTTTTGCAGCATCCACAAGTGCTGCCGCATTAAAATGTAAATAATGAGTTTCTATAAATTGAGATATTGGACCTTTAGTAATCATTGTTTTACTGTTTTTTTGGTGTAGTTTAATATTAGTTGTCGAAATTCTCTTCAATTTGTTCATCTAGAAATTTATATGTGAGCATTTTATAATAAAGCTTTGCTGCTAAAAAATCTGAAGATTTATCAATCTGATTTGGACACAACTCAACAATATCAAAGCCTACTACGTTCTTTTCTTTAAATATTTTTTTTAAATAGTCAAGGGTTTCATACCACAATAAGCCTCCTGGCTCTGGGGTTCCTGTACTGGGCATAATAGAAGGATCAAAGACGTCCAAATCAATAGTGATAAAAACATTTTCGGTCATTTTATCAATAGAAGCATCCATCCAAGAATCATCTTCAGTTAATTGGTGGGCAAAAAATATATTTTCTTTATCCATAACAGTAACTTCTGAAATATCCATAGAGCGTATCCCTACCTGAAGTAAATTAGTAGTTTGACTAGCTTCATATAACGCACAAGCATGGTTAAAACTAGAACCTTGGTAATGCTTTCTTAGATCTGCATGTGCGTCTAGTTGGAGTACTGTTAAGTTATCAAAACATTCATTAAATGCTCTTATGGTCCCGATAGATATGGAGTGCTCTCCACCAAAAATAGTGACAAATTTATTCTTTAATATATAACTCTTTGTTACAGCATGAACAGCATCTACCATAGCCTGTGGAGAACCGTTTTGTGTAACAGCATCAGCTAGATAAACACCTTGTTTGTAGACTTGTGTCTGTGTTTCAATATCGAATAACTCCATATTCTGTGAAGCACTTAAAAAAGCCTGAGGACCTTTATCTGCGCCCTTTTGCCAAGTACTAGTCCCATCATAAGGTACCGGGATTAAAACAATCTTTGAATTTCCTAGTACACTTAATTCTTGTGGAATTCCTGCATATGTATTTCTTGTCATCGTATGTATTTTGTTTTATTTGATATTAGCACTTCCTATTGAACTTTATAAATAGATTTATTTTTTACTTCTGCGAGTGAACTATTAATACTATAATCATATCCTAAAAGAGATAGCAATTGTTCTGAGGTTTGCTCTTGAGAAAATACCGAGGTGGTTAATTTGCCATTCTCGTCGCGATCAATAAGAATATGTTTTGGGGCAGGAATCAAACAATGTTGAAGGCCTCCAAAACCACCTATGGTTTCTTGATAAGCACCTGTGTTAAAAAAGCCAATATATAATGGTTTGTCCTTATTATATTTAGGCAAGTAAATTGCATTCATGTGCTGCTCACTGTTGTAATAATCGTCACTATCACAAGTAAGACCCCCTAACAATACGCGCTCATACTCTTGGTCCCAGCGGTTTATTGGAAGCATTACAAATCGCTTGTTTATTGCCCAAGAATCTGGAAGAGTTGTGATAAATGATGAATTTATCATATTCCATTTCTCACGGTCGTTCTGTTGTTTTTGATATAAGACCTCATAAAGGGCACCACCACTTTCTCCAACTGTAAAACTCCCAAATTCTGTAAATATGTTGGGTACATCAATATTGTTCTCGTTGCAAACTTGTTTAATTTGACCAATAATTTCACTAACCATATAAGAGTAATCATACTCAAATGCTAGTGAATTTTTAATAGGAAAACCACCTCCAATGTTCAAACTATCTAGGCTTGGGCATTCTTTTTTAAGTTGTACATACACCTTCATGCATTTCAAAAGCTCATTCCAGTAATACGCAGTATCTCGTATCCCTGTATTTATAAAAAAATGTAACATCTTAAGAGTAACCTTCGGGTTGTTTTTGATTTCACTGTGGTAAAACGGCACGATATTTTTATAGCCAATTCCCAATCTTGATGTATAAAATTCAAACTTTGGTTCTTCCTCTGAAGCTATACGAATACCAACATTATAGTTCCCATCAACTACTTGGTCAAAGAGCTTAATCTCTTCATAATTATCAATAACTACAATACAGTTTTTATGTCCAGTATTTAGTAGCCGAGCAAGATTTTGAACATACTGATCGCGCTTAAAACCATTGCTAATTATGTAAGTGTTATCTGTAATTTTACCTTTTGCTTTTAAATTTACAACAATATCTAAATCAAAAGCAGAGGACGTTTCTATATGAATATCGTTTTCCAATGCAGTATTAAGTATGTGTTTAAAGTGAGCGCTTTTTGTACAGTAGCAATAATGGTATTTACCGCCGTAATTGTGTTTTTTAAAAGCATCTGCGAACCAACCTTTTGCCCTATTTATATTATCAGATATTTTAGGTAAATAAGTGAATTTCAATGGCGAACCGTACTGTTGAATAAGTGCCATTAAATCAATTCCGTGGAAGTTTAATTGATTTGTATTTAGTGTAAATTCCTCCTGAGGAAAATTAAAAGTTTGATCAATAAGATCAAGGTATTTTGTTTTCATTGAATGTGATTGAAAAATTAAAAAAAATGCAGTTTTGTTCTAAAAAAAGAAACCTGTCTTTCTAATAATTCAGATACGAAATATAAATACAGTGGAAGGGTCGAAGCTATTTTGCCTCAACAGAAGAAATTTAATATTAATTTTAGAAGCCAGCCTGAAAATTCGGTTCTCTATCCCTAGAGCAGCTTTTGAAGTAGACTTCTTTATCCTTCTGAGCCCGAATATGAAAAAAGATTTCATTTTAATAATGGCAATGCGTTCTTGTTAATGAACTCATTAGCAAGCAAACATAATAAAAAATATAGATTGAAAAATTTTTTTTTATTATTTTTTGAAAGCTATGTTTTCTAAATCAAAATATGTGAAGAAAACATTTTATTATGCATTATCGAAAAATAAAAAAAGGGAACTAGATTTCTCCAGTTCCCTAGCAACAGATATAATACCAACAACACAAATTATTCTTGGAAATAAATTTTACTCTTAAAGATAATAAGTTGTAAAAGAATCCAAATCTTCCCCAAAAAAGTATGACCTAACTCCCCTATTCTCCACTTTTTATTCTTAAAGAGAGCTAGTAATTTACATCTTTTAAATTTCAACTAACTCCTAGCCTGCAGGAGATTGCGGGTAAAAAGAAGCTTATTTTATTTCCTGTAGTAAAACATCAACTGCTTTTTTAAGTTGAGCGTCCTCACCTGTTGCACCCAAACCTGGCGTGTTTTTTACCAAATAGTCTGGGACTGCTGGAGCATCATTTTCCATATTGCGTCCAGACTTTTTTACATACCAAGCACGAAATGGCATGCGTACATACCCTTTTGATAAACTATAGCCTCCAGTAGAAATCACTGCCCCAAAAGTGGGCTGACCTACTAATTTACCTATTCCTAAATTTTTATAAGCATGTGAAAATATTTCTGCATTAGAATAACTATTCTCGTTACACAAAGCCACAGTGGGTTTTGTATTAACTGATAAAATTGCTCGCTCGTTGAAAGGGTAATTACCTTGAAACTTTTTATTCTCTTTCTGTAAGTTCTCAGCAGCTCCCCTTGGTATAGTGTAGGCATGTTGGTCTACATTCAAAACAGCCATTAAACGATCTGTTGTCCATCCTCCACCATTGTATCGAACATCAATCACAATACCTTTTTTACCGTATCCACTGGCCTTTAGCTCGCGTTCAAAACTCTCAAAACTTGGAGCGTTCATTCCTCTAATATGAATATAACCTAGCTGTCCTTTTGAATATTTTTTAACCAATTCACTTCTAGATGCTACCCATGCATCATACTGCAGGGTTCTTAAGGAGCTCGAAGTTCTAACAACAACATCTTTTCCGTCACTTTTAGTTAATAACACCTCATCACCCTTAGAATTTTTTAATAAACTATAAAAATTAGTGTTTCTATCTATAGGTTTTCGATTAACCGAAGTGATAATATCGCCGACTTTTAAATTTACTTTTGATGTATTTGCTACTGAGTTTTCAAGTACATATTCAACTTGAACTCCATTTGGAATATGCTTCACCTCAAGTCCTAACAAGCCAATATTGTCGCTATTTTTACGTTCAGAGGATTCAGCTCTATATCCCATATGACTCGCATTTAATTGACCTAATAACAAATTATACACAAAACTATAATCTTGCTCTGTGCTCGCTTTTAACGCTAATGGTTTGTATTTTTTAATCAAAGACTCCCAATTGTAGCCATGAAAATTAGGGTCATAAAAACCCATTGTTAGCACACGAGTACCTTCTTGATAAATTTGTTGATTCATGGCAGTAAAATCTTCTTTATATTTTGCTACATGAGCCAAAGAGGTAATTTTATCTCCCTTAGGATTCAATTGCTTTAATGTACCTCCTGAGGTAAAATAAAATGTACCATCAATAGCTGCAACCCTTCCAACTCTAGAAGTTTCTTTTATGGCTTTAGGGCCAGAGCCGTCTAATTTAACTTTAAAAAAACTTCGTTTATTTGTGGATGGATCTGTAGCCGAATAATACACATATTTGCTTTCTGGACCAAACATACCTCCAAACTCATCATCTGGTAATCTTGTAATTCTAGAAAGTCTATCAAAAATTCTTTCTCTATCAATAGTAACCTTTATCTCTTTTTCTTCCTCTTTTTCTTTGCTATCTGTATCCCCTTGTTTTTCTGCGTAATAGTCTCCATTTTCTCTATCTGTCTTAGATCGTTCCCAATCTTCCTTTTGTAGCCAAACCATCCAAACATCATAATCTATTCCACCACGATTTCCACTTCTGTTAGAAGAAAAAGCTAATTTTTTACCATCGGGACTCCAAACTGGAGCTCTATCACTTCTTGGGTGCATAGAGACGTTAAACTTATCGTTTAAATTCTCTATGGATTGAATAAAAATTTCACTATCAAAGTCCAGGTCTTCCTGAGAATAAGCAATATACTTGCTATCTGGGCTCCAACTTACATCCTCTGGCTCTGCCCATCCAGAGGTACATGCTTTGCTATTGGATATAACTCCATCTTTTATATCGGCCAACATTAAGTTTGCTCTACCTACTCTATAAACTATTTTTTTATGATCTGGCGAGACCAACATATCATAAACATCTTCTTTACTGTTTGTGAGTTTGGTGATTGAAATCTTTAAACTTCTTTCTAATCCTACCAAGGTGTCTTTAGAAACAGCTTTATATATTTCATTATGGCCGTCTCTATCTGAAACAAATAATAACTCTGTATCACTCATCCATTGAGGGTTTCTATCTCTGAAGAAATGATTACTTACATTGTTCGAGTTCTTTCTATCCTTATCATTTTGCTTCACAAAAATTTCTCCATTAATTTCAAGGGCAACTAATTTTCCGTTTGGTGAAACATCGAATTCCGAGATATCTGAACTTGTAGAAACTTCTTTTTCAGTTTCAAATTTGTAATCTGATTCTATTTTTAGGTTGATCTTCTTGGATTGTCCCTCACTTATTTGATATAAGTCAAAAAGTGTTGAGTAGATAATAGTTCCTTGATTACTAACAGAAAAAGAAACAACACCATTTTTATTTTGGTTTGTTATTTTTTTGGAAGCGCCTTTTACTGAACCATCCAAATTTATAGATTGCTGAAAAATATTATAACGACCACTTTCAGCTCCTACATAATATAAATTACCCGCAGCATCCCATAATGGCGAATGATCATTCTTCTGTGAAAAAGTTACTTGAAAATACTTCCCTGTTTTAATGTTATAAATCCAAACATCTCTTTGAGCTGAACCAGAATAATCTTCTCTAGAAATTCTACAAGCTCCTTTGACAAAAGCCACCAAATTTCCATCGGGAGAAACACTTGCCATACTACCTAAAGCTGTTATAAATCTTTGCGGGGTACCACCACTTGCATTGACACTATAGATTTGCTCATCCCACTCAGGCCCTTTTAAAACCCTAGTTGTAGCAAATACAATTTGGTTAGAAGATGTCCAATTATAGGGAGTGTCTGTTGTTGGATAATATGTTAATTGCTTGGGTGTTCCTCCGTTTTTTTTAATTGTAAAAATATTATTGGCTCCTTTTCTATTGGAAGAAAAGGCAATTTTATCCCCAGAAGTGTTCCAAACAGGGTTTGTCTCATAGCCTTCGTGAATTGTTACACGTTTTGTTTGCTTGGTATTGAAGTTGTAAACCCAAATATCTCCTTGATAAGAAAAAGCCATTTCCTGGGCATTTGGACTAATTCTTGGCGTACGAAGCAGTGAGTTTTGTGCTGAAAGAAATCCTGTAGTCAGCAAAAAAAATAGGATACACAGTCTTGTAGTCATGAGTTTTAATTATTATGGGTTAATTTCAATGGCTAATTTAAAAAAACACATTGGTAGTTTGAAAAATTTAGTAGGAATATTAGCGAACACTTGGGTGTAAAAATAATTTAAAATTCTCCTCAAAATGGTATGACTTAGCACCCCTTAGCTCCAAAATTATTCTTGAAGATAAATTTTATTTTTGAAGATAATTTCTAAATAAAAACACTGTTGTAGTATAAAAATTAAACAAGCCTATCCCCTACAAATCAAAGTCTGTTTGAGGAGATATTTTAGGAATTTCCCGCATCTCCATTTCTTTTTCAAGTTTATCTACCTGCTGTTTTAAATCTTTAGTAAGAATTTTTTTGTTTCGTTTTTCCATGGGAGGGTTTAACTTCTCTGCATTCTCAAATTTAATTACGTTTTCTAGAATATCTCTAGGCAACTGAGTACCCGCTTTGCTCAAGGTGTCTAAAAACTCACGCGCAAAAAACTCATCTACCTGGATACGTCTTTTTGTGGTGTGGGCAAACTTTCCAATAATTCTACAAACATTATCACGCTCTTCTGGACTTAGCTTGTCTGCAAACTCATATTCCTCAATTTTTTTTAAACTAAGCACTACAGGCTCCAGGGCGTCCTTAGAGATAATGTATACGTTGTAATCTCCAATGTTGTAATGAAATTGATCAATAACTTCTAGTGTATTGGAAGGGATAACCAAGAACAAATCATTCTTTACATTATCATGCTTTGCATATTTTTTAAGATTTTCTGTTTGATTTTTAATGTATTTAGGGAAATTAGACAAATCATCATTGGCTGGGCTTTTGGCATCAAAGACAATGAGTTGATCCATTATCTCTATAGAGCTGTCTGGCTTGTTTCTTGGATGTGGGAAATCTTCTTGACTAACGTAAGTAATCACGTTATTTCTGCATATTAATTGTAGGTGGTTTTGAACATCTTTTTCATGGTCAGACCATTTGAGTTTCATTTTTTTTAATGCATCCTCTTTTTCTTGAACGCGCTCATCATTCAGGCGAGATTTTTCGGCTTCTAATGATTCTTGAAGGGTAAGGGCACTTGCAATACTTTTGCTAACTTCTTTTTGTCTTCCTTCTTCTGCTTTTTGATAGGCTATGTTTTCGTTTTTAAGCGTATTACGCTCTATATCAATGAGCGAAAGACGCTCGTTAATTGCTGCCTTCTCAAGCTTTATTTGATCAAAATCTTCAGCCCTTGCAGCTGCAATTTCTAGTTGCTTATTAAGGTTTGTAATGGTCGTGTTTCTCTCACTTAGCTCTTTTTCTAATACAAGTATTTTAGCTTCTTTATCTTCAAGTTGAGCCTCTGGGCCGCTCTCTGGTTTTTTTAAATAAATAGCCAGTCCTATAAAACCGAATAATATGAATGCCAAAATGATAAACTCCATTGGGGTAGTGATAAAAGTGATTAATATGAAAACATAAAATTAGGTAATAAATATGAAAATTAAGATGTTAAACAAACACAAACAGTTAGTAACTTTAATTTTACTGCTTTAAGATTTTAATCGCCTTAGAGAGTCCATTATTAAATGTTAGACTAACATAGTACACTCCTGGCTTCCAGGAGGTGGCACTAGCGATAAATACCTTTGCATGAACATTTTGTTTTAATACCTGCTGCCCTAGGATATTGCTAATAGTTATGGTTTGAATTTCAGTGGCACTAGATAAAACCAACTTAGCGCCTATAGGGTTTACAAATTGTAAAGACACACCTGGAACAGATGTTACAGATAAAAGCAAAGGATCTGTAAAATTTTGGGCATATATTTTTTGTCCTTCACCTTTATTTTCAACAAATACAGTGGTGGCTTGGCCATTTACTGATGTATTGAAATGGACCCTTGCCTTATTTGCACTAAATGTTGCCACTGGTTTTGTTTGCTCTGTCCAAACAAAATCACCATTTGCATCCAAAAAACAGGCGTTTAAAGTGGTTGGAGAAGCGCCGTTATCCATGCCGCTTTTGATAAGAAATAAGGGTTGGTCCTCAAATAATTGTAAGTCACCGGCATGAACATTGTCACTTCCCACGTCAAACACTTGCTTGCCGCTATCAGTAAATTGTCTTTCACCTGTTTGTATGTCAAATTTTTGTATATACTCACCAGAGTTGCCTTGAGAGGAATCTCTATAGGTACAAACAGACCAAAGAAAATCAGACCCTGCATTAAAAGAAATAGCAGTCTCCATCTCATTTCTGGCTTGGCTTGTGTCAAAATCTGCCCCGTTAATACCCCAAGGTAATGTTCCGTCTGGGTTGATACGTTGCAAGTAAGAATCAAACCTAGTGCCTGAGCTGGCATAATAGCCGTAGTAAACAACATCACCATCACTGGCCCCATCATAATTTCTGATAAAAGCCGTAGTTTTATTTGATAGCTGCGTTGGAGAACTCCACAGAGAATTCCCATCGCTATCAAATCGTTGTGCATAAAGTGTGGAACTTATTCCTGAGCCTAGTAAATGGTATACTAAAACGATATTCTCTGAGGAGATTTCATATAAATCTGCAGGTGATGAAGCTACAGATAATGAGGTATTAGAAGACCAAATAGCAGCACCATTTGCATCATACTTTTGCATACTAACCACAGAGCTAGATGTGTTTAGCCAGGCCACTACAGTGTTTCCTGAGGCCAAAGGCAATACCTTAACCGCAAGTGCATTTGGATTGGAAACGCTCCAGTCTACCAAACCGTCTAGACCAACTTTAAATACAAACCCAGTTTCATTTCCTGTTCCCGTAACACCAACATAAAGAGCATCACTGGCATCAATGTTTATATTCCACTGGTAGGTAAATGTACTCATGGGTAATGCATCACTAATGAGCGCTCCATCTTCACCAAATTGTTGATTCCCTTGGGCGTCCAAGAGTTGAACCCTAAGCTCATAATTTGTTGGGGCGCCTACCACTTTCCAAAACACCACGTAGGTCTGTCCATTGGTGGTTCCTATAGATTTAATATCTCCAGAGTTGGAAGTGGCCACAAGTGTGTTTATAGCTGTATCAGTATTCCATTGGGCATGGCCTAAAAAGCCAAAAAGTAAAAAAGCGAAAATTAATGGTATTTTTTTCATGGTGTTTGTTTTAAAATCTAAAGTTAAGCAATCAAAATATAATAAATGAAAAAATTACTTTTACTTGTGTTGCTTTCACTTTTTCCTTGCTCTGGTGATGAACTTATTGTTAAAATACCTGATGGCAATAATATATTCATGCCAATGCGTGAAATGTATGTCAAAGAAATATTCAATCTTTGTTATGCTACTAGGTAATATATTACTTAGGTCTAATTCGGTAAAACATACAATAAAGCACCAATAAAACTAATTTATCATATTTTTAATTATTATGAAAAAAACAATACTAGTAGGATTTATTATAGCGCTTTTCACAAACTACAGTTTCTCGCAATGCCCTATAGGCCAGGTTGAAATTAGAGTGGATATTCTAACCGATAATTATGGTTTCGAAAACCGTTGGACCTTATCCTATGAAAATGGAGATATAGTTATGCAAGGGGGTCAAGAAGGTGTTTATGAAAACTTCACTAACTACTCAGAAACAGTTTGTGTAGCTACTGGAACTAGTGTTGTTTTTGAAATATATGATGACTACGGAGATGGCATTTATGCGCCAGGTGGATATTGGCTATATGTAGGTGATTTTCTTGTTTCAAGCGGCTCTGATGATATTGGGTTTTATGCAACTTTCACCACAAATACACCTTGTGAAACATCAGAAAATTTAATTGATTTACAAAATCACATAAACGGTATCGCTACCCTCACCCAACCTCAACTCCTTAGTATTAGAGATGTTTTCCAGGTGCAGCCCATATGTCTTCGTGACCAAGAAAATATACTACTTGCAAAGAGTGTCATCGAAGATTACGACAGTCAAGTAGGCCCGCTTTTCTCGACTCCAAATACGGTCAACGGCTTTTCAAAAGATCCCGTTGCAGCACCTGGCCTAGGGCTGCAAAGAGCAATGGTTGCTCTCCAACAGGCAGTACTAGATGCTATAATGACACCAGAGATATATGCAGCATATCCTGAACATATAGATGGGTGGGTGTTTAATAGTAGTTATACCTTCCCCGGATATGTTGACCCTCCAACAAATCCATCGGTGAATAATTCTGTGCTTATTAGAGCAAATTTTGCAGATCCAGATGGAAGCAATCCTTATTTCGATATCAATGCAGATGGAACCAACCATGCACTTAGACCAACGGGTCTCTATCTTGCCCCCGGCAGCATAGCTACGGTTACAGTTCCCAATAGCTTGGTGGGGCAAGATTATTACATTAGAGTTGGCTCCCATGAATGGGACCTAGGAATTAGAGGGAATTTCTATCGACTGGACAGAATCACGAAAAAATTCCCTATTAACAATAACACCATTGAGGTTTTCAATCCATTTGGTGGCGCCATCTCGATTCTTGTTCCCTACGGAGCAGATCAGGGGATTGTAGAGGTAAGTGTCACCAATGGTGTAGAGTGCCCTTTCTTTTCTTTAAAGTCGTTTTATGAAACCCCAGACTTTAACCAAGAACTTACCAAGCCCGGACCTTGGGCGGTCTTTGAAACAGATAATGTTATGTTCACCATACCCTCACATTCAATTATTGCTGGCCAGTACGACCTCATGCAAACATTGCTAGACTGGGATACGGCTTTACAGGGTGTTAATTCTATAATGGCTAGAGAGATCGTTTCAGATAAGCATAATATGTATATGATAGCCGACATCACTATCAGGCATCACGCTTATTCAATCGGGTATCCTATGTCGAACACAACACTTCGTTACACAAATGTACCAGGACCTGCCTACTTTATAAATGGACCAGGGCCAGATGATGAGGTAAACTTTCATGAATCTGGGCATGCCTTGGCAATGACCAAATTTCCGGGAGAAGGGGAAGCTTTGGTCAATTTCCCATACATCATGGCCTTGAATTATGGCCTAAATGAAGACCTCAATGAAGCGGTAAAATACAGCTTTGTTCCCAATACTTTTGATATTGATAAAACAGCAACCCACCGAATGGTATCAAATACTTTTGGCGGGCAGCGGAATATTTCAAATACTACAAATGATGAAGTACGCTACCAACATAGAGGATACGGTCACTATTTTGAAATAGTGAATATGCTTGACTGGTGCCCACTTAGAAACTTCTGGAAGCAAGAGTTCATGGACTCTGAAAACGGAATAGACCATGGTATAAATAACCAAGATATTGACAGCAGAATGCTTCGCATGTCTGCCGCAGCCCAAGTAGATTTAAGACCTTTATTTCATGTCTTTGGAATTCTACCACAAAACCCATCTGCCCTGCAGCAAGCCTTTGATGAGGGTGTCATTGTTCCTTCTCAAACTATTTACAATAGATTGCAAGATTATTTTACCCTGATTCCTGAAAATAATGCGGCATTTGTTGATTATGCCTTAAGTGTATATCCAAATCTATACTCAGATGGACCAACCGCTACTTCAGATTATGGTGTGGGATGGCATTACCAAAAATCGTTGATTTACGATACCACAGAAGCGCAACAGAGAACAAATATTCTTCAAGATATCCTTGAGCTGTATTACCCAAATGGAGAACCTTCTAACGATATTCCAGATGTTTGTTGCCTATTAGATACTATGAGTATAGAAATTATAGATGAACAGGTAATTGTAATAGGTGGTGTAGAGCCTTATGACATAATAATTGATATAGATGGTGATACACAAACGGTAACAGTTACAGATTTTGATAACTGCCAAGCCACTGAACAATTTCCAATCCTTGGTGTACCACAGCAGGGTATGCAAGGCATAAGAATATACCCAAACCCTGCTTCTACCCAAATCCATATTGATGTAATTGATAATAGCCGTAAAATAGAAACTTTACAGATGATTTCAATACATGGTCAGGTAGTTAAAAAGTATCTAAATGCGGAGCGCCTATTAGATGTAACTGCTCTAAGTAAAGGTATTTACATACTAAAGATTGAAATGGCTGATGGTGCACAAGTGAATAAAAAAATAATTGTTTTTAGGTAGAGAAAGCTATTATTTTAAAGCTTTCAGATACACTAAGTCCAAAAATTATTTTTGTTTAAAGTTTTACTATTTTTGATACGTGTAATTAATACAAGTACATGATCAAAAGACTAGTACTACTTATTTTTATTTTGGGCTCAAACTTAACTTTTGCCCAAGAAACAGATGCCCAATTAATTGACAACCTACAAATGGATGCCCTAAAATACTTCTGGGATTACACTCATCCTGTATCAAAACTATCAAGAGAGAGAATACACCAAGAAGATTTGACCTATGATCAAAACACCATAGCCACTGGGGGTTCTGGCTTTGGGTTTTTAAATATAATTTTAGCCATTGAGAATGGGTATATATCTCAAGTAGATGGCGTATCTCACCTACATACCGCTTTAGACTTTCTTGCATCTGCAGATAGATTTCATGGAGCATGGCCGCATTGGATAGACGGAAATACTGGAGGTGTTATACCCTTTAGTGAGTTTGATGATGGTGGAGATCTTGTAGAAACTGCACTGTTGAGCCAATCACTAATTTGTATTAGAGAATATTTTAAAAATGGGAATACCCAAGAGCAAATCTTAGCACAAAAAGCCGACGATCTTTGGAGAGGTGTTGAGTGGAACTGGTACACAAAAGGTGAGAACGTTTTGTATTGGCATTGGTCACCAAATCACAATTGGCAAATGAACTTACAGATAAGAGGCTACAACGAGGCCCTTATTACCTACCTACTAGCCGTATCTTCTCCAGAGTATCCTATTGATACCCAAGTATACCATCAAGGATGGGCAAGGGATGGAGATATTGTATCATCTGCAAGCCAATATGATATACCCGTGGTGTTTAATCATAATGGAGCACAAGGCACCGTAGGGCCCTTGTTTTGGGCCCATTACTCCTACTTGGGTCTTGACCCAAGAGGCCTAGAAGATACGTATGCAAACTACTGGGATGTTGTTAAAAACCATACAGAGATTATCCACCAGCATGCGGTGCAAAATCCAAATCAGTTTGGTGGTTATAGCGCGAATTGTTGGGGCTTAACTGCAAGTTATTCAAGAAACACAGACGGAAGCACAGGATACGGCGCACATCAACCAAATAATGATTTAGGAATTATCTCGCCAACGGCTGCACTTTCTTCTATGGTGTATACCCCGCAAAAATCCTTGGACTTTTTACGGTATTTGTATGAAGACACCCAAGGAGAGTATATTGGACTTTTGGGGCCTTTTGATGCCATCTCCCCTCATTACTCATGGAAAACAGAAAGGTATCTCGCTATAGATCAAGGAACGATAGGTCCAATGCTAGAGAATTATAAAACACAATTATTTTGGAATTTATTTATGAATGCTCCAGAGATACAACAAGGCTTGCAGAGTTTAGGATACACCTCCTCAGAGCATGACTTGTCTAACACATCTGAAAATACAAGTTTAAACAACACTAGGGTATTCCCAAACCCTGCATCTAACATTTTAAACGTTTACACCTCTGCTGACATCATTGGCTCACAATACCGAATTAGTGATAATTTAGGAAGAGTTGTACTTCTAGATGCTATACAAAATAAAAATACCGCAATTGATATTAGTGGTTTGCCCAAAGGAGTGTATTACATTACAATTGAAAAGCAAATACGTAAACATAAAATCATAAAAATGTAAGCTAAATAATATCTACGGTGTTGATCTAAGTACCTTTTCTTATGATACAGGTTTCAACACCAACTTACAGGATGTAGCAAAGCAAATAATGGATAGTCATGATCCAAATTACAAGTTATAAAGACAAATAGTCTTTGAAAATAAATTATCAAGTCGCC
>JABHYI010000020.1 GCA_018656255.1 Bacteroidota bacterium | reverse complement strand
AGGGTGTGGCTTAGGTTTCTACGGGCAAATTCACGTTGTTTTGGACGCAGCTTTGAGCCGTCTACGAGTTGGTCTAAAAACCAATCGTATAATTCTCTGTGGGGTAAAAATTCAAGGGTACAGAAAGAGTGTGAAATTTGCTCTATGTAATCACTCTCTCCGTGAGTCCAGTCATACATTGGAAATATTTTCCAGTCTGTTCCTGTTCTGTGATGCGCTTTGTGAAGGGTTCTGTATATCACAGGATCCCTCATAAGCATATTGGTGGATTGGAGGTCTATTTTTGCGCGAAGCACATGGGCTCCTTCTGGGGCTTCACCTGTTTTCATTTGCTCGAAAAGCGCTAAATTTTCTTCTACAGATCTATCTCGGTACGGGCCCGCTACCCCTGGCTGGGTTGGAGTTCCTTTTTGTAAGGCAATATCCTCACTAGATTGAGAATCTACGTACGCCTTGCCTTGGTTAATTAGTAGTAGTGCCCAAGAGTATAGTTGCTCAAAATAATCACTGGCATAACACTCTTTTGCCCAAGAATATCCTAACCACTGAACATCTTTTTTTATGGCATCCACAAAGCGCTGCTCTTCTTTGGCTGGGTTGGTGTCATCAAAACGAAGGTTCACTGGGGCGTTGTACTTTAGCCCTAAACCAAAATTAAGACATATAGAAGATGCGTGGCCAATATGCAAATACCCGTTTGGCTCTGGCGGAAACCTAAAATACAACGCCTCTTTAGAATGTGTTGTTTTTAAATCCTCTTCTATAATTTGCTCAATAAAATTGAGTGATTCTTTTTCTTCAGACATTGTATATTGTGTTTTAAAACAAAGCACAAAGGTACGGATTCTTGTTAAAAAGCAGTGATTGTGTGGCGCTATCTAAACACATAATTTTATCTTTACAAAAAGCATACATTATGAGCTGTATTGAATTAGAAGATATTCGTATTTACGCCAACCACGGCTGTTTAAGCGAGGAAGAAAAAATAGGAAGTCATTACCTGGTAAACCTAAAGGTTGAGTGTGATTTAAGTAAAGCCTCAAAAACAGACGCCCTAGAGGACACCATAGACTACGTAGAACTAAATGATATTGTTAAAAAACAGATGGGGATTCGGGCAAAACTTCTTGAGACGGTTGGAGAAAGAATAATTAAAAATATTTTAGCCTCGTTCTCTGGGGTGTCTCATGTTAGTGTAACGGTCTCAAAATTAAACCCCCCTATAGGTGGAGATGTTAAACAGGTAAGTGTTACCATGACTTCTTAAATAGATAATTTCTATTTTTAGTTGTTGTACTAAGGACTAATCTTATATATTTGCGTTCTAAAATTTAGCAAACTAAGTGGTTTGTTACAATTTAGTAAATAAGGCATCATGGCCGAGCGGCTAGGCAGAGGTCTGCAAAACCTTCTACAGCGGTTCGAATCCGCTTGATGCCTCGGTAAACCTTCAGTGAAAACTGGAGGTTTTTTTATTCTCCAGTATTAAATTGCACATCTAGTCTTTCGATGTTTTTTGTTACCCCAGAGGGAAGCACTCCTTGGAATAACATAAAAACTCCAAAAGTTATAATTAAAATGCTCACCCATTTTTTAGTTTTTATAATAACACGAGGGGTTAGTTTGTTTTTTAATTTTTTTGCTGCCGCTATTTTTAGTAGATCAACACAGAAAAAAACAGCCAACACGGTTCCTAAAAATAATAAGACACCGTTCTCGGAGCTTGTTAAGGCGTTTGCCGCCACGATTGTTAGCACCCAACCTGAGAGTACACCAAAATTCACAAAATTGAGCAGAAAACCTTTTAAAAACAGTCCTCCAAGATTTTTTTTAACACTAACGCCGTAGTGCTCTCTTACAATTTTAATAAAGTTTTTAGATGTCCTTATATAAGAAATAACGCCATATGCAATCAAAATTACCCCGCCAAACACAAGTAAGCCAGGATCGTCTTTTACGTGTTTTAAAATTTTTGAGGTGCTGAAATAAGCTATTATTATAAAAACCACATCTGCAGATAAAGCGCCTAAATCGAAAAAAAGACCCGCTTTAAAGCCTTTAGTAATACTAGTTTCGATTAAGGTAAAGAAGATTGGTCCAACAGCAAAAGCTAGAATAAAACCATATAAGGCGGCGTATGTTAATCCATCAAACATAGAGGTGTAATTTACAAAGGTTTTATTGAGAATTATAAAAAAATTACTGCTGTTTTTATACAGTCTCTGGTCTTTGCGCGAGCATTGTAAAATCAAGGTGTTTTCTTACTAAATCTGCGTTTTTAACCCTTACATATACCTCATCTCCAAGGGTGAAGGTGTTTTGGGTTTTTCTACCAACAACAGCGTAATCCTCTTTTATAAATTCATAGTGATCGTCTCTCATGTCTTGAATACGAACCATACCCTCACATTTATTTGATACAATTTCTATATAAATACCCCACTCTGTGACACCGCTAATAACACCCAAGAAATCTTCATCTTGATGGTCTTTCATGTATTTAATTTGCATGTATTTAATACTATCTCGTTCTGCTCTTGCAGCCAAACCTTCTCTCTCACTGCTATGTCTACATTTTTCTTCAAATGCTTCTTGTTTTGCGGTGGTGTTTGCGTCAAGGTAGTGTTGTAGTAGTCTATGAACCATTACATCTGGATACCTACGAATAGGAGAAGTGAAATGAGTATAATAATCAAAGGCTAAGCCGTAATGTCCAATATTGTTGGTGGTATAAACAGCTTTACTCATGGTGCGTATCGCTAAAGTGTCTACCATATTTTGTTCTTTTCTGCCATGTACATCTTTGAGTAATTTATTCATAGACTGCGCAGTAGATTTTTTATCTCTTGTGTCTAGTTTATACCCAAATTGCTTAATTATTTTCTCTAATGCGGCAATTTTTTCATCATCTGGCTCATCATGTACCCTATATACAAATGTTTTTTTAGGGTTCTGTTTTCCTATAAATTCTGCTACACTTCTATTTGCTAGAAGCATAAATTCTTCAATTAATTTATTAGCGTCTTTACTTTCTTTGAAATATCCTCCTTCTGGATTATTGGTTTGATCAAGTTTAAAACGTACTTCTACCTTATCAAAAGAAATAGCACCGTTATTCATTCTTTTTGTTCGAATAATTTTAGCTAATTTATCTAACTCTAAAATAGCCTCTGCTATAGGTTTATCAACATTGTAAGCAGTATCGGTTATGGAAATATCAGCAGGGATGTGTGTGTTTAATTCAGTGGTATTGTCTTGGTTGGCTTCAATAATTTGCTGCGCTTCTTCATATGCAAATCGCGCATCACTATAAGTAACTGTTCTACCAAACCACTGGTTTACAACCTCGGCTTTTTTATTTATTTCAAATACAGTAGAGAATGTGTATTTTTCTTCGTGAGGGCGTAATGAACATGCTCCGTTACTTAAAATTTCAGGTAACATAGGAACAACTCTATCTACTAAATAAACAGAGGTTGCACGCTCAAAAGCTTCATCGTCTAGTATGGTTCCTTCTTTAAGATAGTGAGATACATCTGCAATATGAATTCCTATCTCGTAGTTTCCGTTTTCAAGGGTTTTAAAAGAAAGGGCATCATCAAAATCTTTTGCATCTTTTGGGTCTATAGTAAAAGTGAGGTCTTTACGCATATCTCTGCGTTTTTTAATTTCGCTTTCTTGTATAGAGGTGTCTATTTTATTTGCAAACTCTTCAATAGCCTCTGGAAATTCATAAGGCAATCCATATTGAGCAAGTATTGCGTGAATTTCTGTGTGATGTTCACCAGGCATTCCTAATCGCTTAAGTACAGTTCCGAAGGGAGAATCTGCATTTTGCGGCCAGTCATCAAGAGAAACTAAAACCATTTCTCCTTGCTGTGCTCCATTAAGATTATTTCTAGATATAAAAATATCTGTGACCATTTTATGATCTGCAACATTTACAAATGCAAAACGGTCTGTAATATCTATTGTACCAACAAACTCTGTTTTTTTTCGCTCTATAATTTTAGTTACTTCTCCTTCTGTTTTTCCTCCTTTTCTTCTTTTAAAAACATATACCTCTACAATATCTCCGTTAAGTGACTTATTGAGATTTTTACTTTTTACATAAATATCTTCTTCTAAATCTTCAACTATAATATATCCTTGTCCTCTTCCAGCCATGTCTACTCTCCCGGTATAATAGTTTTGAGATGGTGTAATTATATATTTTCCTCTATCTACCTCTTGTATGGTTTTTTCTACTTGTAAGAGTTTTAATTTTTTTATAATTTGGTTTCTACTACTAGGATCATCTACGCCTAATTTTGAAGCTAATTGTTTGTAATTATGAGGTTTACTATGGTCTTTTCTTAATATAGCAAGGATACTTTGGGTAAGATTTTCAATTTTATTAGAAGAATTTCTTCTTTTTTTTCTTTTCATTATTTTTTCTTGTTCTCATACTTTTTATGAGACACGTATTAATTTATAATTCTTAAAGGTATCGGTTTAAATAAAGTTCAGGATGAACTATAACTCAAGTGAAGAAGATTTAAAATAAAACAAGTTTGTTTTAAACCAATCTATTAAGATTACCGCAAAGCTACACTTTTAATATTAAATGAATATATTTTTACATTTAATAGGTGTAAAATAGAATGTAAATTGATATAAAATAAATACTATCTTTAGTGAAAAGTTACCTAATATGGAAGATTTTAAAACTGTGGCTATTTTCACATTTGCGAGTGAGTATAGTGTGTTACAACATCTATTAGAGCAGGCAGAAATCCGCTTCTTTTTTCAAAACGAAACCATGATAAGTGTTTTACCTTTTCATAGTAACGCAGTGGGAGGAATTAGATTAAAAGTGCATCCAGATCATGTTATAAAAGCAACAGAAATTATAGCTTCTCTTACCAAGTTAAATTAATTTTTCTTCTTTATTTTATAGTTATTAACAAGTATATATACATCTCATTTCTTTTTTATAAATTTTTAAAATAAAATAATGTTTATGATGGTATGTTAATAACGGTATATCTTTTTACAGTAATAGAAAAAAACCTAAGTTATTAATTATTATAATTATACTGTAAACAAATTAAATAAGTGTTAATACTTGAAAATCAAATAAATAAAAGAGTAATTAACAAACCACAGAAAGTACTATTAACAGGGATTTATTAATAACTATATTTTAATTTATTGTTTAAAAGAGCATCTTTAGTTTAGATAACTTATCTAAAACTTACTTTGTTATAATTAGGTTTTTTAAATAATAAACACATATTGAACAATCAATTTACATACACAACTTTTTCTGTTATTTTTCTATTAACAGCTATTAACAATTTAAGTTGAGTTATGAACTAAGTTATATATAGTTAATAACCCACAATAAATTTATATTTTCATCCCTTATTGAAATAGTATATTTGTAGTAAACCATTATATATTATGAAAATTGCTATAGGAAATGATCACGCAGGTCCAGATTACAAACATGCAATTGTAGCATTATTAGAGTCTAAAAAAATAACTGTAGAAAATCACGGTACAGATACTTTTGATAGTGTTGATTATCCAGACTTTGCTAATCCTGTTGCAAAAGCGGTAAATGAGAGTCTTGCTGATTTTGGAATTTTAATATGCGGAAGTGCAAATGGTGTTGCAATGACAGCAAACAAATACCCTAATGTAAGAGCTGGACTATGTTGGACCTCAGAAATAGTTGAACTTATAAGATTACACAATAATGCTAATATTTTATGTATTCCTGCACGTTTCACATCAATTCCTCAAGCTTTAAAAATGGTAGAAACTTTTTTAAACACAGATTTTGAGGGTGGTCGCCATCAAAAAAGAGTAGCTAAAATTAAGTGTATGTAGTTGGTTTTTAAAACCAGCAACCAAAATTATGAACATAGAAATAAAAACATTTAAAGACCTAGACACTAGCACTTTGTATGATATTCTTCAACTCAGAAGCCGCGTATTTGTAGTAGAGCAAAATTGCGTATATCAAGACATAGACGGCCAAGATAAAGAGGCCTTGCATATCATTTATAAAAAAGAAGATAAGCTTGTGGCATATACGCGCTGTTTTGCTCCCGGAGTGTATTTTAAAGAAGCTTCTATTGGCAGGGTTGTGGTAACACCTAAAGAAAGAAATAACAACTACGGCCATCAAATAATGAAAACCTCAGTAGCAGCTATTTTAACTCATTACAACACACAAGAAATTAAACTTTCTGCTCAAAAATACCTTGAGAAATTTTACAACAGCCACGGATTTTTTAAAACAGGCGAAGGATACCTTGAAGATGGGATACCTCACATATCAATGGTTAATAAAACACCATAACCCGGGTTTTATTTTAATATTTTTCTGTATTTACTCTCATTATTTAATACATCCACCGCTGCTCTAATTTCAGGGTTGTTTATTACTTGATAAGCAAACAGGCCACTACTATAGAAATATTGCTTTAATATTTCAGCCTTTAATAGCGCAACAATTTCGCCTTTTTTTTCTGTTATTTTCTTTTTTTTAGCCCCTTTTATTGAAGCCATTAACCCCTCAAAACTTGACTGTATTTGTTTTTTTAAACCATCGTCTTCTGCCTCTCGTAGCGCTTGTTTAAATTTAAGCTCTGTTTGGGTTTCAAAATCAAAATTGGTGTTTTTTAAGTATTTTAAAAAGCCTTGAAAATCTTTATCTGTAAAACTAAAATCCTCCCAACGCTCAATTTTGTTGTCATAGCGGTATCGAGTTGCGTAATTAAAAATAGCGTTCTCTTTCAGAAGGGCTGTAGTTATAGGGCTAAACTTTGCTGATTCTATTTCAATATCTGGTAAAATACCTCCACCATCATAAACGGTTCTACCTCCCTTGGTTTTATACGCATTGTATTTTTTAGGGTCCAGGCGGATAGGGTCTCCGTTTTCATCTCTATTCCAATAATCTAGAGCCTGAATACAACGACCGCTTGGGGTGTAGTACCGCGAAATAGTAACCTTAAGTTGTGAACCATAGGTTAAGTTTTTAGGGCGTTGCACAAGTCCTTTTCCAAAACTACGGGCGCCAACAATTACGCCACGATCTAGGTCCTGCAACCCCCCAGAAACAATCTCACTTGCCGACGCACTGCGTCCGTTTACTAAAACCGCCAACGGTATATCCACATCAAAGGGCTCGGAGGTAGTTTTATAAACCTTGTTGTACTTTTCTATCACAGATTGCGTAGTTGTGATTACCTCTCCCTTGGGCACAAATAGATTTACCACGCCTATTGCTTGATTTAATAAACCGCCAGGGTTACCACGCAGGTCTAAAATAATTTTTTTAGCACCCTGTAATTTTAAATCTTCTAAGGCGCTTTTTGTTTGCGAGGTTGTTTTGTTGTTGAACTTACTCAGCACAATGTATCCAATATCTTGATTTATTAATGTGTAATACGGCACAGCGCTTACCTCAACAGCACCGCGAGTAATAAAAGCCGTGTTGGTTTTTCCTTGACGGCTATACACCACCTCAACCCTTGAGCCGGCAGCTCCTTTAATAAGCTCTCTAGGGTCATCTTCATAACTAGAGACGCTCACTTGATTAATTTTAATAATTAAATCTCCAGCCCTTAGACCCGCCTTGTCAGCGGGGTAGTTTTCAAAAACCTCAACCACAACAAGCTGTTTGTCTTTATAACGCATACTTGCACCTACGCCGGTATACACCCCACTATTTTTAATTTGGGCGTCTTCTACAGCCTGTTCATTCCAATATACTGTATAGGGGTCTAGATCTTCTAATACGCCTTTTATAGCATTATCCATTAACGTTGATGGGCTTACCTGATCCACGTAATTCATATTAAGCTCCTTATAAAGCGAAGTAAAAATTTCAAGTTGTTTTGCGATTTCAAAGAAATCACTTTTTACAACCGTTGTAAACCCAGCCGCACCAAAAAGCACTGCTGCAACAAAAGGAATAATAAATTTTTTTCTCATTATAACGATATTTAATTAGAGGCAGGTAAAGGTTGTTTGCGGGGTAATTTTTTTAAAACCCCCAGTACGGCTTTATCAATTGTTTTAAAACTAGCGACATCCTTCCCGATGTAGAGAAAAAGAAGGGTAAAAGTTTTGTCATGCACCTGTATTTCCTGCTTTTGAAGCCTATAAGCCTCTCGCATCAAGCGTTTTATTTTGTTACGCGTAACAGCGCTTTTAAAATTCCGTTTAGCCACAGCAAAACCCGCCCTTGTGTCTTGTTTGCCCAAAGGCAGCCACAATAGTTTCACTGGGTATTTGGTCACTATTTTTCCTTCCTCAAAAAGCGCTTTAATGTCTTTTCGGGATTTAAGTTTCTGGTGTTTTGGAAATGTCGTGTCCAAGGCTGCTGTTTAAAAAATTAAATGTATGCTGCGTGTGTAAAGATATACAAAGAAAAAAGACCTGTTTTTGAGTTACCTCCAGCAGGTCTTTTTTTAGCGCGTAAGACGGCGGCTACTGCGCCTTAAACACATTGTTTTCTCTATTAACATCTGCCATTGTTTGGGAGCCGTCAATTTCAATAGCTAGAATTTCTTTACCGTTATCAATCTCTAAACTATAGGTTGGATACGCCCATGCCCAATCTTTTACTAGGGTTCTTTTAAGACCTTTGAAATTCATTGGTTTTTCGCCGCGCATCATTTGTAGAGGAATGTAAAACTGCTCTTTGGTTCCATCTTTATATGTTACATCAAGATCAATAGGCATTCCCATCGCTCCAATTCTTTCAAGGGTAACCGTGGTTGATTTTTCTCCCACCAGAGTAGATTTAATTCCATAATCTATTGTTTTGGTGGTTTGTGTCCAATCCATCAAATACCAATCTAACTCTATGCCTGATGTTTTTTCTGCAACCCTAATAAAGTCGTTTGGTGTCGGGTGCTTAAAAGACCAGTCTGTAAAATATTGTTTGAGTGTCTTGTTTAGGTTTTCCTTGCCAATTATGTATCCTAGTTGAGCTAAAAACACAGCTCCTTTACTATAGGCTGTAATTCCATAAGCTCGGTTGCTTGCATATCTGTCT
>JABHYI010000021.1 GCA_018656255.1 Bacteroidota bacterium | reverse complement strand
TTTCCCCAGCCATATTGGCTCCTGTTATAATAAAAAATTGCCCTGCATCTATTTGCATGGTGTTTGAAACAGCGCGCTGAGGATCTAATAATGGATGCGCTGCCTCTTGCATATTTAAAACAGATCCCCCATCTGTGATGCTTGGATATGTTTGCAATGGATGATTGAAAGCATAGGCGCCCAAAGTGTTATACCCATCAAAAAAATGAAGTACTTCAAACCAAGTTGATACCTCTTTTTTATGGGCCATGATCCACTTTTCTATATGATGGCTTACACGTATATCTCGTAGCATAAACCCATTGGTTAACACGCCAATTAAAATATTGTTACGCTGGTCTAAACTACTAAGATACCTTGAAAATTTTTGTAATACCGCAGATGCTTTTTGACCTGAGCCCTCTATTTTTTTCTTTTGATCTTGAAGTAAAGCGGCTTTAAAATCTTGTGTTTCTATTTGAATGATTAACTTATAATACTGCTGAAATGTGCTGTGTATTTCAGTAGTATGTGTGGCAAGTTTATTAACTTTTTTTATAAAAACTCCTGAAATAATAAGCCCTATTAAAAACCATCCAAAGAGCATGTAACCACTTATTAAACCAAAAAAATAGGACACAACACACACACCAGAGATAACAGAAAAAAGCGTGCTCAGTAGTGGAATTTGTTTTGGAACAAAAGCCTCATACGTTGTAAGCCAAGAAGTTACTGTTTTGGTCTTGGTTTTGGTTTGCACCAAGCAGGCCACTGCAGCAAATTGCTGCCTCCAATGTGGCAGAGATGCTAGTTCTTTTACAGCTTCTTGTTTTTGAGGTATGCCTGTAATATCATTACTGGTAAGAAGGCTAGCTAAGGTATCTGTTCCGCTTTGTAGTGTAGTTCTGTTGGCGTATTGAAAAAAACTGCCTACTCCAAACAAATCTATGTCATGACTATAGCTATGTGTTGTATCTTGATATTGATTTCCTGTTTCAAATTCATGAAAATCTCTATTTAGAATTTTCAGCTCTTTTTTATTAATAGCAATAAGCTGCAGTAAAAGGTCCCGTTTGTATTTTATGTCTTGATGGCGTGTTATTAAAAAAAGGAATAGTGCAATGCCAAAAAGTAATACCACACCAATTGCTTTTGTGTTTTCAAAGAAAAAATACACGCCAAAAACTAAGGCTATAAAAACCCCTAGACGCAACATACTGGAGCGTATTAATTGATTTTGTAATCTAGAAACTTGCGCAGAAAAAGAAGTGATTTTTTCTGTGTAGAAGGTCTTTGGGTCTATCATAAAATTATGCTATTTCATATAACACAGGCCTACTAGGAGCTGCATCATTTTCAAAGGGTGCTACTTGTAAATTTAATACATAAGGCCCATCTTTAATAGTGTCATTTACGTAAACAAACTCTGTTATTGTAGCGTTTTTTCTTGGACCTTGTGGGATATTCCAAAATGCTTTGTGCGCCAGTAAAGCGCCATCATCTTTTTCTTTATCTACAGAAGGCAAATCAATAAGTAAATGCTGCACCCCTAGATCTCTCAAAAAGGCAGCTGCCTTGTAATCTAGATAAGGCCAATTGGTGTTGGAGTATTTCCGTGAGGTTTTTGAAATTGTATTAGGCATTGTTCTTATTACAACCGCCTTAGGGGTTTTGTTTTTTATTTTTTCTTTTACAGCATCCAATGTTAGCACATAATCTTCCTGTATTAACACAGGAGAAATGGTAATTACCTCTGCCGTAAAAAAGAAACTCTTCAGCGCATCATTTACAGAGTAAAATGAATCTGTAATGTGTCCTAGACATTCTGTATGGGTACCATGGGCGTGAGGATTAAAAGATATATTATTGAAATTCACGGCAGCTCCCTTGCTTACTTTACCAACCCAGTCTCCGAGTTGTACTGCAGAAATTTCTGGTTTTTCAAGATACCAAGCCAAAGGGTTTTGTGGGCTGTCTGACATCACAATAGAGATGTCTAAAGGCTTTGAAAGGTCTATAGTAACTTTTGAGTTATTAGTGTTAATGGTTGCTAACATAGCGGTGGTTTTACAGATTCAATATACAACTCTCCTGGCTTAAATCATAAATAAATCTGCGGCAATACCATCTGTTAAAAACTTCCCTTTTTTAGTGGCTTTTATAAGGTCTCCCTCACAAATTAACAAACCTAAAGCAATGTGTTGCTGCATATTTTGTTTCAAATACTCCTGAAATTTTAATCCAAAAAAGGCGCCTATTTCATCTATAGAAACCCCGCCGGCAGTTCTAAGACGCGTCATTATATATTCATTGTATTGGTTTTCTGTGGTTAGTATCTCTGTAGTTAAGGGTAGTACTCCCTTTTCAATACTTTTTATGTAGCGGGGATTGTTTGATACATTCCAACTTCTAGAAACTACATCATAACTATGGGCAGATGGACCAACACCCAAATACGGTTTTCTCATCCAGTAGGATGAATTGCTTTGAGACTCCCAGCCAGGAATACAAAAATTAGAAAACTCATAATTATGATATCCAACAGCTGCCGTTTTTTCGACTAAAACCGAGTGATGCCGGGCAGCAACCGCGTCATCAACAGGGCGTATAATTCCATTTTTAATAAAACGTTCTAAGGCTGTTTTAGGCTCTACCGTTAATACATAACAAGAAATATGCGGAACCTCTAAAGACAATGCTTTTTCTATGTTTTCTTGCCATCTTTGAGGTGACATTTGAGGAATACCATACATTAAATCTATACTAATATTTTTAAAATACTGTTTGGCTTTTGTAATACAATCAAGAGCTTCTGTTTGGTTGTGAGCTCTGTTCATGAGTTTTAAATCTTCTTCAAAAAAAGATTGTATCCCTATAGAAAGTCTATTTATTTTAGAACTCGCAAGAGCACTAATTTTAGCATCTGTTAAATCATCGGGGTTTGCCTCTAGGGTAATCTCTGGGGTGTCTACTATAGTAAAATTGTCATACACCGTTTGTAAAACAAGATCAATTTCTTGAGGGCTTAACAAACTTGGAGTACCTCCTCCAAAGTAAATGGTTTCTATGGGCTGGGTAAGCTCTTTTTTACGGAGAATGAGTTCTTTGGAAATTGCGCCAAGCATGGCATCTCTTTTGTTTAAA
>JABHYI010000039.1 GCA_018656255.1 Bacteroidota bacterium | reverse complement strand
TTGCTCTTGGTTTTATACCAAGTAAAGGATTACTAACCAAATCAAAACCGTATTCTAGCACTTTAAATGTTGGTGAAGGCTCACCCTCCGGTAAGGTATATGACACCTGTAGGGAATCTGTATCTGCAATGTAGTATCTTAATAATTCATCGGTTGCTCTGTTTAACGTGCCTTGTTTTAAAGTATCATTCATTGAAACGCTCACCCCATTAAATTGCAGGGATGAAAAAACAACTTCCTTGTCTGTGTATAGGCGTATTTGATGGGCATCTCTTTGGGGTGTTATGGTAAAACCAACCTCTCGCATGCCGTCATAGATACTATCGTGGTTAATGGTTAGGTTAAATTCTGGAATGGCCACTACCGGCGCCTTTGTAGCAAACCTATAGCTTGTGTTGTATTTGCTTCCTGCTGCACTCTCAATATAAGCTGTTGCTGGTTTTGGGTCTTCCCCCAAATAATGCTTTGTCCAAGAGTCTAATATCTTATCATAGCTAACCCAATAGGCCTCTTTGGTGTCAAGATTGTTATAGTAAGATAAGCTGTTTGGCTTTTGACGTATTTCAGAAAAAGAACTTTGAGTATGGGCCACTATAAAAAACACCAAAGCCAAGGCTAAAAATAGGTAAGACAACACGTTTTTAAGCTTATAAAACCCAAAAACAGGGAGTAATAATCCAAACAATAAAACAGTAAACACACAACTAATCACAATATGGTCTGAGCCCAATCCAACAGGAAAAAACTGGATTAAAGGCGCAAATAAAAACACCCCAGGAGCAGCCAATAGCGCCATGCCAATTAAACTTGGGCCTTGGAATCTTAAAAGTAAAAACCAACTAAGGAGTCCAAAAAATACAGGAATTATAAAAAACGCCGCACCCTTTAAAAATACAAATACAAGCACATTAACAATTAGCCATAAAAAAAGTGGTGCCGCTAATAGATTTACAACACTGTTGCGTTTTGAAAAATAGCGGTACATCTTAAATAAAATAGCCAAACAAAGGGTTACAAAAAACCCGATATAGGCATGCCCATTATATTTAAACCCATGCTGCACTTCTTGGTATTGAGGGTATATGTTGGTTAGTAATTTCCAACCAAAAAACCCAAGGATTCCACAAATTATAAGAGACAGTAGTAGCGGAAAAAAACCCTTTACTACGCCGCCCAGATGTAACTTGTGTCTAGATAATCCATAGCCTAAGACCACAAAAAATAATACAAAGGCAATACAAAGCATTGGCAAGATCCAAGAAAAAGGGTAGTACATAAATTTTACTAAGGGCATATTTACATACACCGAATCCTCCTCTGCCTTTAAGGAACTTAGGTCTGATACTGCAAAATAGTGTAGCAGTGGAAGTAGATAACTTCCTTGATGTTGCAGGGTTTCTATGTCTAGATTTTCTACCGTATCATTGGCAGTGTGGTAGTCATAGTGGTCATCGATAAAGGCAAAAAACATACTCTCTATATCACCGTCTTCTCTAAAAATGGTGGAGTCTGTATCATTTGGAAGCATTTTATAAACGCTGTACATCAAAGATGATGCTACGGGATAGCAAACATCTGCTGCGGTAAAGGCTTTAATAAGGTTGGTGTTCCCGCCATTGGTTTCTACAATCATGTTGCTAGGGCCACCACTACCGCGCGCTTCGAAGTTAAGTACAAGGCCAACGTTTTTTGCCCAAGGATGTTTTTCTACAAAGAGTGATGCCCCAACCAAACCAATCTCTTCTGCATCTGTAAAAACAACAATAATATCATTGAGAGGTTTTTTGCCACTGGCATTATAGGCGCGTAAACTCTCTAAAATAGTTGCCACACCGCTTCCTGCATCACTCGCGCCAAAAGAGGGCACCAGTGCGCTATCATAATGAGATAAAAGCACCAGAGATTTCCCTGATCCTGTACCCTTTAACCTGGCAACAATGTTTTTTGGTTTTACAAGCCTCTTGTTGTTATTACTTAAAACAAACGCCTGCTGTACCTGTGTTTGTAGCCCCAGTTTTTCAAGCTCAGAGATAATAAAACCCCGTACACGGGTATGCTCATCGGTACCATGGTAATGTGGCGCCTTTGCAATTTGCACAAGTGGCACTAGTGCGCGCTGTGCAGAGAACTCTATATCTGGAGCAGTGGCTAGAGTTGCCTTAGAGGGTAACAAGCTATCAAAGCTTAACCAAACTAATAATACCACAACAACAAACGAAGTAAAGCCACTAATGTATTTCATGATGCAATATGTTTAAAATTAAAGTAAAGGCCAACCAAGCACGCTCTTTACATTGCACTATCATCCTTGACAAGTAAAAACCAGTCATTTTCAAGCTCTAAATATCCCTGGTTATACACATAACGATAGACAGATCCTGTTTTTGTTGTATACTCAGAGGTGAAGTACTTAAAGTTAAACTGATGTTTTACCAACATTTCTCTCTTTACCTTGGTTTTGTCTTTGGTATTCAAAGTTTTTAAAGTGCGGTAATTTTTGCGCAACCGGTTGTTTATGTTTCTAACCAGGTTACTACTATCTTTGTTTAAGGTGTTGTTGTGAGAGTTACGGCAGCCATCACTACAGAATTTTTTATCTGCGCGCCCCATAATTTTACCACCACACTCTGGACATGTTTTCTCCATAGGTTAAAGATAGTAATTATTAGCCGTTTGCAAACAGATGTTATCAGGTGTTTTAAAACAAAGTGATGCTATACAAAGTACCTTTAGTAGGCCTTTTCTTCTCCTTTGACGGCGTTAAAAACAGTTTTAAAGACAATTTTAAGATCCAAAATAATAGACCAGTTTTCTAGATAAAAGATATCACACTTTACTCTGTTTATAATATCTGAGTCTGTCTCAACTTCTCCTCTATACCCACTCACTTGCGCCAAACCAGTGATGCCAGGTTTTACAAAGTGACGTACCATAAATTTATCTATTTTTTCTGCGTACATATGGGTATGACTAACCATATGAGGTCTTGGCCCCACCACAGACATATCTCCCTTAAGCACATTAATGAATTGAGGTAATTCATCCATGCTTGTTTTACGAATAATACGGCCCACTTTTGTAACCCTAGTATCTCCCTTGGTTGCTTGATACAAATCTGCGGTTAAACTTGGCGTCATAGACCTAAATTTGTAACAGTAAAACTCTTTGTAGTCTAGACCGTTTCTTTTTTGCTTGAAAAAAACAGGCCCTTTAGACTCTAATTTAATGAAAATACCAAGAATAGGTGTTAACCACGAAACAATAAAAACAATAACAAACAAAGACAAAAAGATGTCAAAAGCTCGTTTTATGAATTTGTTAAAAGGCTCATCTGTTGGTATTTTTCTTAGCGATAATATGGGTAGGTATCCATAGTATGAAAAGTCAAGTTTCTTGCCAAAAATCTCTTTGTTGTCTGGCAGAAATTTTAAAACCTTTAAATTATTGTCTGCAAAATCTATCACTTTTGCCATACACCCATCACTAAGGGCATTAACAGATGCGTAAATTTCATCTACATTGCTGTCAGATATTTCTTTAAAAATCCCTTCAAGGAGTTGCTCTTTGTCGTGCTGTACGTCATATCTTTTTACAAGAGCGTATCCGTATTCAGCATTTTGAGTAAAGAAGTTTTCTAGTTCTTTAGTTTTGTCATTAGCTCCAAGAATAACCACTCTTCTAAGATTTCCGCCAAGCAAACGCCTGTATTTTTTGAGCAAATAATAGATAGAGATCTTGATTAAAAACACCACTCCCATCACCATCACCACATATTTTAAAATAGCAATAGTAGGCTCTTGCAACTCTCCATAGAAACCAAAAAATGCAAAAACCAGCAGTAAAAAAACCAGTGCTTGTTTAATGGCCAAACTTAAGATGTTGCTAAATTTGGTAAACCTATAAATCTCGTAAAAGCGAAGAGAGATAGAGCTGCTTATCCAGGCAATAGACATGTAAAAGACATAGTTTGTAAATGCAGAACTTTCTTCAAATAACAAAAAGGCAAGGCCATGAATAACAAGTAAATCTATACCATAGGATATGGGCCTTAAAAACCCCGAATATCTACCTCTTTTAAAAATCATATACCTTAAGACCTTATGTGTTGTGAAAAATCTTTATGCTCACTTTTAAAGAGTTCTTCTTTTGTCAAGCCTTTAAAATAATCAAAGGTAATTTTCATACCCAGCTCCCTAGACATTTTAGGCTCCCACCCCAAAAGTTCTTTGGCGAGTGTAATATCTGGTTCGCGCTGCAAAGGATCATCTTTGGGTAATTCTTTATACACTATTTTTTGCTGGGTACCGGTTAATTTAATAATCTCCTTTGCAAAATCTAGTATTGTAATTTCTTGAGGATTTCCGATGTTTACAGGATCGCTGTAATCACTTAAAAGCAGCCTATATAGCCCTTCTACCTGATCATCTACATAACAAAAACTTCTAGTTTGCATACCGTCTCCAAATACTGTTAAATCTTCTCCGCGGAGTGCTTGGCCTATAAAAGCTGGAATAACACGCCCGTCATTAAGGCGCATTCTAGGACCGTAGGTGTTAAATATTCTAGCAATACGAGTTTCCATACCATGAAAACGGTGGTAGGCCATCGTGATTGATTCTTGAAAACGTTTTGCCTCATCATACACCCCGCGTGGGCCTATGGTGTTTACATTTCCGTAGTAGGTTTCCTTTTGAGGGTGCACCAAAGGATCTCCATACACCTCAGAGGTGGACGCAATCATAAAGCGCGCATTTTTCTCTTTGGCCAGCCCTAGTAAATTATGGGTACCTAGTGATCCTACTTTAAGGGTCTGTATCGGGATTTTTAAATAATCAATGGGGCTTGCAGGAGATGCAAAATGCAGAATATAATCTATCTCTCCAGCCACATGTACAAATTTTGTAACATCATGGTGGTAGAAATCAAAATCTTCCAATTTAAACAGATGCTCAATATTACGTTTGTCTCCGGTAATAAGGTTGTCCATAGCAATGACCTTATACCCTTTTGCGATAAATTTATCACAAAGGTGGGATCCTAAAAAACCTGCTGCACCTGTAATTAAAACTGTTTTTTTCATATATATGTTATTCTACAACATGCAGAATGTACTGTTATTTTTTTGAGATTTTGAACGTCTCTTAAGTATTGCAAAAATACACTTTACTAGGTTTTTAGACCTCTTTTGGAACATCGATTTGTTTGTAGGAGCTGTTTGACAATACAATGATAAGTATTAGCCCCACATAATAGGCTCCTATTTGACGATGAAATATGTTTTCTACCAGACCATAGGCTATAAAGGTGCATAAAATAGCGGTTTGAAAAAAGTGCTCTCTATTTTTCATAAAACTCCAGATTAAAAACAGACACAACAAAAACAGTCCTACAAACCCAGTGCTGAGTAAAATATCCAAAAACTGATTATGACTGTTATAGCGTTGAGATATAAATACCTCCTTTTTCTGCGGGCTTTTTATTGCCGTTTGATAACACGCCACCAACTCATCTTTGGTGGCTTTAAAACCAATTCCTGTAAG